>NZ_JBYIQP010000152.1:0-6121 GCF_057707665.1 Actinacidiphila sp. bgisy167
TTCCCGCCGCATCACAGTCATGGGCAGGTGGTCGGGGTGGGGGACCGCGGAGACGGCCTCCTTCGGCGACGTGCCCGGAACGTGGCGGAGCTTCCAGCGGGGCAGGATCGTGGCGAGTGCGATGATGATCGCGGTCCAGGCGAAGGCGTCGCCGATGCACTTGCGGTTGCCCGCGCCGAACGGGAGGAAGACGGTGCGCGGCCGGTCGCCGGAGTTCTCCGGCAGCCACCGGTCGGGGTCGAAGCGCTCCGGGTCGGGGTAGGCCCGCGGGTCCCTGTGCAGGGCGTAGAGGCTGAACGCGACCTCGGTGCCGGGTGCGAGGTCGTAGCCGCCGAGCTCCACGGGCTTGATCGCACGGCGCATCAGGAGGGTCACGCCGTGCAGGCGGACCGTCTCGTCCAGGACCCGCTGCATCAGCGGCAGTTGCCGCACGTGCTCGAAGGAGACCGGACCGTTCCCGACGACCTGTTCGATCTCGGCGACCAGGCGCGCCTCGATGTCGGGACGACGGGCTATCTCGTGGAAGAACCAGGCCAGGGTGCTGGCTGTGGCTTCGGTGCCCGCGAACAGGATCGTGCCCAGCTCGTCGCGCACCTCCGCGTCGCTCAGCGGCTGCCCGGTGTCGGCGTCACGGGCGTCCAGCAGGGTCGAGAGCACGTCCGGAGTATCCGGCGCGTAGGCACTGCCCGCGGCGCGGGCGTCGGCTATGACCCTGTCCAGCACGTCGTGGAGTTCGCGGGTCGCGGCGTCGAAGCGCCGGTTGGCCGGGATCGGCACGTGGTCGAGCAGCTTCGGTGAGACGGTGCGCAGCAGGATGTTCTCGATGATGACCGGCACGTTGCGCCGAACGCAGTCACGGGCCTGCGCTCCGATGTCACTGGAGAACATCGACGCCGCCACGGTGGAGACGACCAGCGTGCCCATCACCTCCTCCACCGCCAGCGTCGCGCCCGGCTGCCAGGTGTCGGTGATCCGTCGGGCTTGTTCGGCCATGAGCCGGCCGTATCCGGCGATGCGTTCGCGGTGGAACATCGGCTGCATCAGACGCCGGTGGCGCCGGTGGGTGTGGGCGTCGGCGGTCGCCAGGCCGTTGCCGACCAGGCTGCGCAACCGGTCGAAGAACCTGCCCTTCTCGAAGCTGGCCGATTTGCCCACCATGACGTCGTGGGCGAGGCCGAAGGAGTTGACGAAGTAGACCGGCATGGTCCCGATGTCGACGCGCACCAGGTCGCCCGCGTCACGCAGGGAGGAGACGAACCTCAGTGGCGAGCGCGCCAGCGGTACGGCGTGCCCGAGCAGCGGGAGCCGTCCCGGGGCCCGCGGGATGGACTTCGATCCCACAGACATGGGACATCCTTTCGTCGTGATGCGGTGCGGAGGAGTGGCGGACGGGGCGGGGCTGCGTTGTGCGGGCATGCGGAGGGGCCCGCTGGAGGCAGTTGGCGGGGTGGCGAAGCCGAGGACGGCGGACCGGCGGCGGTTGGGCACCACACTCGATCACCTCGGCTGTTCGCATGGGCACCGTTCGCGGCCCGGAGAGCGGCGCGAGCGGCGCATATGACGGGAACAATCGTCCCGCCGATGATGATCACGTCAAGAGTGCCGTATGAGCCACGGTGCCGACGATTTCGCGCCGCGGCCGAGATCCCGGCGGGCCGCGCGAGCCGGACCCACCGCTCGCGCCGGGCGACGCGGAAGCCCGAACGTCCCGTCCCGGGCCCGCGCACGGGGCGGGCGGGGACGGGACGTTCGACGGGACGTCGGAGGGGAGGGGACCGTGGCTACCGGCCGACCAGGCTCCGCCACCAGGGCCTGCGGGCCGGGGCCGCCGCGGGGATCGTCGCGGCGGCCGCTGCCGAGGGCAGGGGCTGCGGGACGGCCTGCGGGAGCGCGGACGTCACCTGCTGCGCCACCCGTGCATGTGTCGTGGTGACCGGTGCTTCGGGAGCCTTGCGGGTGAACTCCACCGGTAGCGTGATGAGCGGGTGGGCCATCCAGGTGAAGACCCGCTGCGTCTCGCCCGAGACGTGCAGGTCGGGCAGCCGGGTCAGCAGGACGTCGCACGCGGTCTCGACGATGGCCCGGCCGATGTTCTGCCCCGGGCACTCGTGCCCGCCGCCGCTGAACGCCAGGTGCGAGCGGTTGCCGTGCATGGGCGCCTTGAGGTCGGGACGGACCTGCGGGTCGGCGTTCCCGGCCGCCAGGCCCATCAGGACCATGTCGCCTTCCTCGATCGTCTGCTCACCCAGCTTGGTCGGGCCGGTGGCGTAACGGGCCGGCAGGACGGCCAGCGGCGGCCGGACCCACAGGATGTGGTCGACGGACTCCTCCAGCGTCTGTGTACTGCCGTTCAGGCTGGCGCGCGTCTTGACGTCCGTGAGGTAGATCTCGATCGTGTCCGCGAGCAGCACGCTGGTGGTGGTGTGCGCCGCCACCAGGGTGTGCCGGAGGTGTTCGGCGACTTCGGTGTCGTTCAGGCGCGCATCGTGCTGGATCAGGAAACTGGGCAGGTCGTTCTCGGGACCGGCCTTGCGGGCGGCGACCAGGTCCTGCAGGACCCGCATGACGAACTGGTTGCTCACCGCCGCGGTGTCGGTGCCGGCGATGAGGTCCTGGCAGGCCGCGATCAGCGCGGGGGCGGTCTCCTCGGGAACACCGAGCAGCCGCATCATCGTGAGCATCGGGACCTGCTGCGCGTACTGCGCGACCAGGTCGGCGTGTCCGTCCCGGCAGAAGCCGTCGATCAGCGTGTTGGCGATGTGCTGGATCCTGCGGCGGACCCCGATGTTGTTGAACTCGGCGAGACTGGCGTTGACTGCTCCCCGCAGGCGGCGCTGGTCCTCCCCCTCCGAGAAGTTCACCAGCGGCTGCCAGGCGATCAGCGGTGCCAGCGGGTGCTCGGGGGTGAGCAGCCTGCTGTCCCGCCACAGCCGGGAGTCGGCCGAGAACCGCGAGGGGGTCCGCATCACCTCCAGGTTCTCCCGGTGTCCCAGCACCAGCCACGCCCGGACCCCGCCGGGGATCTCCACGGGCGCCACGGCCCCGTACTTCTCGCGTAGGTCGGCGTACAGCTGCTCGGTGTTCGCCACGGCCTTGGGCGCGTGCAGCTGCTGCAGCCCCTCGGCGTACAGACCGTGAGCTGGGCACCCCGGCGGCGGTACGGCGGTGGGGGCGGGCTGGGGGTGTTCGGGCGGAGAGGTGGTCACGAGGCCTCCGGGTCACGATGAGTACCGAAGCGAGCGGGGGAGCGGGGCACGGCGTCGGCGACCCGCCGTGACCGCTCCTCCCATGGGCGGGCAGTAGCCGCGGGTCCCCCCAAGTCCCGTAGCCGAATTGCAAGTTGGCAGCATATCCACACAACGGGCGGCGCGCGGGGCGCCCTGATCGCGCGCGCTGTGAGCGGTGGCTGCCGAGGACCTCTTGGGAAGAGGGGAGGCACCGGCCGCGCACGTCGTGACGGCGTGCGGCGGCGCGATACCACGGGCGCGGGGCAGGCCGAGGCATGGGGCACAGGCCGGGGTGGTCCGACGGTCGGCGTGGCGCGTTCATCGCATCGCGCCCCACCGTGACGCCACCGTGCGCCCCACCACCCCCTGGGACGGGCCGCGCCCGCGCGGACGCCGCCGGCAGCTGTCGGCCCCCAACCCTGCGTCGGCCCCCAACCCTGCGTCGGCCCTGCCCGGCCGTGCCCGCGCGGTCGGCGTCACCTCGCCGGGCGGCGCCTCGCAGTTCTCGGCGCCGCCCGGTCGGCGGTGGGCGCCCGGCGTGCTCGGAGCGGCCCGGGGAGGTGGCGCGGGGCGCCTCGCGGCCGCGGCTCAGGCCTTCAACTGGGTGAAGCGGATGCTGTTGCCGAAGGGGTCGCGCAGGCCGCAGTCGATGCCGTACGGGCGCTCGGTCGGCTCGTCGGTGAACTCCACGCCGAGGTCCCGCAGGGTCTCGTACGTCTTGCGGCAGTCGTCGGTGCTGAAGATCAGGTGACCGCCCGCGCCGCCCTTGGTGACCAGGTCGCGGACCTGCTGGGCGATCTCCTCGGACAGCGCCGGCGGGCCCGGCTTCTCCAGCAGGATCTGGCGCTCGGGGTGACCGGGGACACTTACCGTGAGCCAGCGCATGAAACCGAAGTCGACGTCCTGGTTCACCTCCAGTCCGAGCTTGCCGACATAGAAGTCGAGGGCCTCGTCCTGGTCGAGGACGTAGATCTGCGAGTGCGTGATGGCGTTGAACATGGGCATCACGCTACCGGCGGGGCGGTGCCAAAACTTATCCGAAACTGCTCGGCTTCCAGCGCCCGGGCGTAGCCGTTCGGCCTGGCGGCCCGGTCGACCTGTGGTCAGGCGCGCGGCCGTGTCCACGCCTTCACGAAGCACGTCGGCACGGCCGCCGCCGCGGCCTGCCTGCGGTAGGCCCGCGGGGAGGTGCCCACGATGTCCCGGAAGGTGCGGCTGAAGGTCCCCGGGCTGCCGAAGCCCACCTCGAAGCAGATGTCCGTCACGCTGAGGTCGCCCTCCCGCAGCAGGAACATCGCCCGCTCCACGCGGCGGCGCTGCAGATAGCGGTGCGGGGTCTCACCGAAGGTCGCCCGGAAGGTGCGCGTGAAGTGCGCCTGCGACACATGGGCGATGCGCGCGAGTGCCGGCACGTCCAGCGGCTGTGCGTACCCGCGGTCCATGGCGTCCCGTGCTCGGAGCATCCGGCGGTTGGTCTCTTCGGTGGCGCGGTTCACACCGCCCATGAGACCACAAGGCCTCCGACGCCCCGGTCGGGGGCGTCGGAGGCCTTGTGGTCCGCGGCGTGCACGCCGAGTTCACCAGCGGCACTGGTCGGGCGAGGCGGAGGGCTGCTGGACCACCAGAGGCGAGAGCGACGAGGGGCAGTTCGGGTAGCCGGGGCGATCGTCCTTGCACGGGTCGGGTCCCCAGGGGCAGTACGGGCCCGCCGTGATCGCGACCGTCGCCGTGGTGTTCGAGGCGAAGCAGTTGGCGTTCCCGTTGTACGCGGCCGTGATGGTGTGTGTGCCGGCGGTCGCGAAGGTGGCCACATGGGTGGCCTGCCCGTTGGCCGCGACGGGCACGGTCGCCAGGATGACGCCACCGTCGAAGAACGTCATGCCGAGGCCGCCGCTGGGGTCACCCGGGCAGACCACCGTGGCGGTCAGCAGAACGGGTGCCCCGGCGGCGGCGGTCGGGGGTGACACCTGGAGCGTCGTCGTGGACGGATCGGCCGCCATCGCCGGCGTGGCGAGACCTACAACCGCTGCTATCGCCGCGAGAGCACCCGCCTGCCATGTCTTCCGCGTATCCCAACGTTTCACGAAATAGGCTCCTTGTTCGACTGTGGGTGGGAATCCCGCAGTTGGCTTTGGAGCGTCACGTTACGTCGGTCTGTCAGGCCCCGCACTTGGAGCGGGCGACCGCCCCGCCCCGGGACCTGCGGTCCCCCGGCCAGCGCGTCTAGATCTCGGGAGGCGCGATACGGGTGTACGTGAGCGAGTTGCTCGTGCCGCCGAGTGTGGTCACGGAGACGGCCACCGGGCCTGGGGCGCCCACCGGGGCGGACGCGGCGATGGTGGTGTCGGACAACACGGTGAACGCCGCCGGCGTGGCGCCGAAGAGCACTGCCGTCGTGGTGGTCAGTCCCGTGCCGGTGAGGGTGACGGTGGACACCGAGCCGCTCGGTCCCTCGGTGGGGGCCAGGGAGGTGAGGACGGGTGCCGCCACGTAGGTGTAGCTGACGGGGTTGCTGGTGCCGCCGGGTGTGGTGACGGTGACGGGGACGGTTCCGGCGCCGGCGGGGGCGACCGCGGTGATTTGTGTGGGTGAGTCGACGATAAACGAGGTCGCCGGTGTGGCACCGAAGTTGACGGCTGTCGCGCCGCTGAGGTTGGTGCCGGTGAGGACGACCGTGGTGCCGCCGGTGGTCGCGCCCTGGCTGGGCACGATCGAGGTGAGGACGGGTGCGCCCACGTAGAAGAAGGTGACGGCGTTGCTGGTGCCGCCGGGTGTGGTGACGGTGACCGGGACGGTTCCGGCGCCGGCGGGGGCGACCGCGGTGATCTGTGTGGGTGAGTCGACGATGAACGAGGTCGCCGGTGTGCCGCCGAACAGCACCGCCGTCGCGCCGC
>NZ_JBYIQP010000153.1:0-5934 GCF_057707665.1 Actinacidiphila sp. bgisy167
CCGTCGTGCTGCGCGAGAACGGCGGCATGGAGCGCGAACCGGAGGCATGGGTGACCCTCCTCGGCCACGAGAATCTGCCGGGCCGCCCCCGGCCCGCCGACCTGACGGCACGTTGACTGCGGGACCGGGGAATCGACTGGTGGCCGTTCGCCGACCACGAGCTGGTGGTCGACCTCGTGTGCCGGGTCGGTGAGGACGGGCACTGGCACGGCCACTACGGCGTACGGGTCGACGCGGCCGCCCTGCGGCGGCTCGGACTTCACCCGGAACAGCCGGCCTCCGCCCCCGCCGATTCGCCCATACCGGTGTGGTGGGGGCCGTGGGCGCACGGCGGCGTCCGGCGGGGATGACGCAGCGCCGTGGTCCCGGCCGGAGAACCGGCCGGGACCACGGCGTTCGCGTGTTCCTCCGCTAAGGGCTGACGTTGATGGTGAAGGTGGAGGTCGTGTTCCGGATGTTCTCGTGGTTGTCGCTCATCCTGAGGTTGTTGAAGGTGACGGAGCCGACCGCCGGGCCCTGGCCCGCCTCCGGCATCTCGTTGGCCCACAGGCCCATGCCCGACTTGGCGTCGTAGGCGTCACCGCTGCGGTGGGCGCCGGTGATGGAGACGTCGGTGAAGATCGTGTCCTTGATCGGGTTCTGCGGCTGGCCGCCCACGTAGTTCGTCTGGAACATGATCCCGCTGTAGGTCGGGTCCACGATGTCCACGTCGCTGACGCGGATGCCCTGGAAGGCCTTCGAGGCGCTGAAGAGCCAGATGCCCGGGAAGGTCTGGCTGCCCCAGAAGTGCCCGCCGCAGCGGATCACCGAGATGTTCTGGAAGTTGGTCGGCTCGGTCCCGAAGCCGTTCATCGGATAGCCGAAGTCCAGGGAGCTGATCGTGACGCCCGAGTAGACCAGGGTGTCCGCGACGAGGATGTTGCGGAAGGTGTTGGCGTAGCCGCCGTAGACGGCGACGCCCGCGGCCCGCCAGGTCAGCAGGGACGTCAGGTTCTCGTAGAGGTTGTTCTTCTCGTCCGCCCCGCCGGCGTCGATCGCCGAGAAGAGGGCGAAGCTGTCGTCACCGGTGGCACGGGCCTCGATGTTGTCCAGGTGGTTGTCCGTGCTGCCGTTGGTCATGTTGACGCCGTCGGCGAACGTGTTGCGGATCCTGGAGTTCTTGATGGTGACGTTGTCGGTGTTGGCGCCCCAGTAGAGGCAGACCGTGTGCTCGTTCCAGACGTTGTCGATGGTCATGTCGGCGACGTTCGCGAAGTCGAAGACCTTGCCGGGGCCGTCGATGCGGGAGGTGTAGTTGCCGAAGAAGGAGAAGCCCGAGAAGGTCGAGCCGTTGGCGGTGGAGTCGGCACGGAAGCCCGCGTCGGTGTTGGACTGGCCGACCGGCGTGTGGAAGCGGGTGTACCAGGGGCCCGCGCCGATGATCTTGACGGGCTTGCCGTAGACCTGGAACTTGCTGCCCGTCTCGTACTCGCCCGGCGGCAGGTAGACGCCCTTGAGGGTGCCGGTGGTGTCCATCCGGGCCTTGTCCAGGGCGTTCTGCACGTCCTGGTGGGTGAAGCCGGTCGGCGCGGTGTAGGCGGCCGGGTCGGGATTGGTGATCGGCGCGACCTGCTCGGTGTTGACGAAGTCGATCGCGTACCGGCTGCCGTTCGCGGCGTCCTTCTGCAGTTTGATCTTGGCCCCTGCCGGCACGGTCGTGCCGAGCATCATGTTGGCCTCGTCGTAGATGTGGCGGGGGCTGCCCTCGGCCGGGTTGTTGCCGGGGGCGGTCTCGCTGCCGTACAGCCAGGCGTACTTGGAGGTGAGGTCGATGGCCTTGAGGAAGCTGCCGTTGACGTAGACGTTCAGGGTGGAGTCGATGCCGCCGCCGCCCGGGGCGTCGGGGATGGAGTAGCGCACGACCAGGGTGTTGGTGCTGGCCCGGGTGGTGAACTCCACCGAGCTGCCCGTGCTGCTGAGGGTGACGGCCTTGCGGCCGGACGCCTCACCGGCCAGGTCGCCGACGGTGCGGTTGGGGCCGACCACGGCGGCGCTCCCACCGAGGACGCCGTCCTCCGCCTCGTACATGTCGTAGGGCATGTTGGCGCCGCGGCCGACGAAGAGCGACTGGGTGCTGGTGTTGTTCTGCTGCTTGACCGCGAGTTCGTTCGCGTCGGGCGCGATGACGGTCCTGACGGTGTACTTGCCGTCGGCGGCGGTCCAGGTGCCCAGTGAGACGGGGCTCGTGGTGCTGCCCGCGGCGATGGCGCCGTTGTAGGAGCCGGTCAGCGTCCTGACGACGGAGCCGGTGTCGGTGTCGGTGACGGTGACGGTGATGCCGTGGGAGCCGCCCGCCGAGGCGACCGTGCCCTGGTTCCTGATCGCCACCGAGAAGGTGACGGTGCTGCCCTTGGCCGGGTTGCCGGGCGACCAGCCGGTGGGCGAGGCGATCAGGTCGGAGCTGTCGACCGGCTTGACGACCAGCGGGGTCGGGCTGCTGTAGGCGTTGTCGGTGTCGTTCTGCTCGATGACGTCCCCGGACTCGTCGACCTTGGCGCCGAGCGGGTAGCTGCCCGCGTCCCGTACGCCGATGTTCGCCGTCACCGTGGTGGAGGCGCCGGCCGCCAGCGCGCCGACGGCGGCGGTGCCGACTTTGGTGGTGCCCAGGTAGAAGGTGACGTTCGTGGCGCCCGAGGCCAGCTCGCCGATGTTGCGCACGGTCGCGGAGAGGCTGATGGCGTCGGTCTCGACCGGTGCGCTCGGGGAGACGGACATGCCGGTGACGGTCATGTCCGGGTTCGGCGCCGGGGTGCCGATCACCTGGAACTCCGCCACCTGGCCCGCGCCCGCGCCGCTGTTGGCGGTGAACTGCAGCCGTACGTCGGCGACCCGGGCGCTGACCGGTATGGTCACCGTGTTGCCGGAAGAGGGGCTGAAGGTGTAGCCGGCGGCCGCCTTGAGGCTGCTGAAGCCGCTCGCTCCCTGCTCCCTGCCGAGCACCTGGACGGTCTGGGTGCGGGCGCCCCAGGCGCTGTCGGGGTTGAGCTTGAGGATGACCGAGGTGACGTCGGCGTTCGCCCCGAGGGAGACGGTCAGCGTGTTCGGGTAGCTGCCGCCGGCGCCCTCCCAGTAGGTGGTGACGCTGTTGTCGTTGGCGTTGGCCGCGACGAAGGCCTGGGTGCTGGACGAGGCCGTGATGGGCTTGCCCACGGCCATGTTGGAGCCGGTGCCGCCCGAGCCGTTGCGGGTGGCCGTGGCGCTGGCGACGCTTCTGTTGCCCGCGGCGTCCTTGGCCTTCACGTAGTACGAGACGGTCGCGGTGTCCGGCTGGCTGTCGGTGTAGGTGAGGGTGCTGCCCGACACCGTGGTGCGCAGGACCTCGTTGGCGTACACCTCGTAGCCGGTGACGCCGACGTTGTCGCTCGAGGCGGTCCAGCTCAGCTTGATCTGCCCGGAGCCGGGCTGGGCGAGGGTGAGGTCGCCGGGCTGGCTGGGCGCCTGCGTGTCGCCGCCGGAGCCCGTCCGGGTGACGGTGTCGCTGTTGCCGGAGACGTTGCCGGCCGCGTCCTTGGCCCGTACGAAGTAGCTGACGGTGGCGCCGTCGGGCTGGTTGTCGGTATAGGCGAGCGTGCTGCCGGAGACGCTGGTGCGCAGCTCCCCGTTCGCGTAGACGTCGTAGCCGGTGACGCCGACGTTGTCGGTGGCGGCGTTCCAGGTCAGCCGGATCTGGCCGGAGCCGGGCTCGGTGAAGGCCAGGCCGGTGGGCGCGTTCGGCGCGGTGGTGTCGCCGGTGGCCGGGCCGTAGACCTCCAGCTCCGACAGCTGCGCGGCGGCCCAGCCGGTGTTCGCGGTGATCTGGACGCGCAGGTAGCGGGTGGTCGTGCTGCTCAGGCTGATGGTGACGGTGTTGTTGTCGGACGGCCTGAAGGCGTAGTCGCGGGAGGCGACCAGGTCGCTGAAGGACGAGCCGTCGGTGCTGCCTCGCAGGGACAGCGTCTGCGTCCTCGCCTCCCATGAGGGCGGCAGCCTCAGCACCACCTTGCTGACCGCGACGGAGGACCCGAGGTCGGCCTGGACCCACTGCGGGAAGGAGCTCCCGGCGCTCTCCCAGTAGGTGCCCTGGTTGCCGTCGCCCGCGTTGGCGGCGACATAGGGCGCGTCGCCGCTGCTCGCGGTGAGGGTCCTGCCCCGGGCGAGGTTGTCGGTCGAGGTGGCGGAGCCGTGCACCTCGAGCTCGGAGACCTGGGCGGCGGGCCAGCCGGTGTTGGCGGTGATGGCCAGCCGAACGAACCGGGTGGGGGTGGCCGCGAAGCCGATGGTCACCGTGTTGCCCGAGCCGGGGCCGAAGTTCCGCGCGGCCGAGCCGGAGAGCGTGGCGAAGGTGGAACCGTCGGGGCTGCCCTGGACGGCGAACGTCTCGGTCCTGGCCTCCCAGGAGGCGGGGAGCCGGACGACGACCTGGTCGATGCTGGTACTGCTGCCCAGGTCGACCTGGACCCACTGCGGGAAGGAGCTCCCGGCGCTCTGCCAGTAGGTGTTCTGGTCGCCGTCGGTGATGTTGGCGACCCCGTACTCGGCGTGGGAGCTGCTCGCGGTGGCCGGGGCCCCCGCGGCGAGGTCGGGGCCGCCGGCGGCCGTGGCGGGCAGCGCGGACTGGCCGAGCAGCACGAGGCCGGCCGCGATCACCCCCGCGAGCAGCCGTCGGATGAACCGTTTCTCTGGCATGTCGTCCCTGTGCCTCTCGTCAGGTTGTTGAAGCCATGACATGGCGCTGACCACTCGGCTGGCACGCTGCGTATTTTTCATGCGTTGTTTGGTTAATTGCGCGGCTCGAAGTGATAGTTGCAGAGGCGCTTCCGGCCGTCTATGGTTCCGGCCGCGCTTTCAGTAGAGTTGGCAGGCGTTTGCGCTGGAGTGTCGTCCGTCCGACAGGGTGTTGCGGAAGCACCGCAAGAACTTGCGCTCCCTACTCCGTCGTGCGCAGCGCCTGGTACACCGACCAGAGGACGGAGACCAGGGGCACCGCCACCACCGCGCCGATCACCCCGGCGGCGATGGCCCCGCCGATCACGGTGAGCGCGACGACCACCGGATGCAGGCGGACCGCCCAGCTCATCACGAGCGGGTGCAGCACATGTCCCTCGATCTGGCCGATGAGGACGATCAGGCAGACGACGATCGCCGCCACGAGGGGGCCCTCGGCGGCCAGCGCCACCACGGCGGCCACCGCCAGGGCGATCGGCGAACCGATCAGCGGCACGAAGGCCGCGAAGAACTCCAGCAGCGCCAGCGGCAGCGCGAGCGGAACCCGGAGCAGGAACAGGGCGACCCCCACCAGGATCGCGTTCGTCGCCGCCACCAGGACGATCCCGCGCGTGTAGCCGGTGAACGTGCGCCACGCCGCACGGCCTGCCACGGCCACCCTGCCGCGGACCGCCCGCGGCAGCTGCCGGCAGAACCAGGACCACTGCCGGTCGCCCGAGTGCAGGAAGAAGACCGAGCAGAACAGGGCCAGCGCCAGGACCGTCAGCACCTCGACCAGGCGTCCGGCGCCGCTGAGCGCGGTGCTGATCAGGGTCGACCGGTGGTCGGAGAGCCACTTCCCGACCTTCGACTGCAGGTTGTCGAGCGCCTGCGGGTCGAGCCGGAACGGCGGGGCCTCCAGCCAGCGCTCGATACGGGTCAGCCCCGCGCCGAACTCGCGTTGCAGCCCCCCGCTCTCGGCGGCGACCACCTCACCGACCAGCGCCAGGACGCCGAACACGACCAGGATGCTGCCGACCAGCGAGACCGCCACGGCCGACGCCCGCGGGATCGCGCGGGCGAGCAGATCGGCCGGCGGCCGGAGCATGGCGGTGACGACCAGTCCCAGGAAGACGGCCACGGCGATCTCGTGGAACCGCCCCAGGACGGCGAACGCGGCGTAGACCACGGCCCCCACGACCAGCAGCCGCC
>NZ_JBYIQP010000154.1:0-5861 GCF_057707665.1 Actinacidiphila sp. bgisy167
CGGACCGCGCGGCACGCCGGACAGTTCCGCGCACATCCGGCGTGCCGCGTGCCGATCGCAGGAGGGGGCCGCGCTCCAGAATCGGAGCGCGACCCCCTCATCTGCGTGACTGCGGGGTGCCGGCTCGCTCACCTGGCAGACCCCGAGGCAGCGGGCCCTGCCTGCCCTGCCGACCGTACGGGCGCGTCGTGGCGCCGTTGTGACATGGCACAGATGTGCCATGTCGGATCGCTGGCACGGTCCGGTCACCGCCCCACATGATGCGAACGGATTGTGAACCGCAGTCGAACGGGAGTTTGGCGGCGCGCGTACGCGCGGTGCCCCACCGGCTCCCGGCCTGGCGTCCCGGCACCGCCCACCACGACGGTGGCGCCGCGACGGCACGCCATCACGTCCGCTCACGAACACCGCACCCGGGCGCCGGGAGAAGGAAAGGTGCAGACACCTATGAGACGGATCCGCCTCTGGGCGGCGCTCTCCATGTCGGCTGTGGTCGCGGCGGGTGCTGTGGCGCCCGCGTCGGCCCAGGCCCCGTCGCCGGGGTCCACCGCGAGGACGCCGGCACCGCAGGACCGTACGGCCGCCGTACGGCTGATCACCGGCGACCTCGTCACCGTCAGCGACGCGCCGAACGGCAGGAAGACGGCCTCGGTGCAGCGTGCGCCGGGCCGCGAGAACGTCTTCTTCCAGATCTCCGAGAGCGGCGGCGCCCTGACGGTGCTTCCCTCGGACGCGGCGATGCTGGTCCGCACGGAGCGGCTGGACGCGAGCCTCTTCGATGTGACGGCCCTGATCGCACAGGGATACGACGAGGCGCACACCGACGCCCTGCCCCTGATCGTGTCCGCCCCGGCGGGTTCCGCGCGTGAGGCGGCCCGCACGACGGAAGCGCTCGCCGAGTTCCACGAGGGCTCCGCCGAGCCGCGGCAGCTGACGAGCATCGACGCCCAGGCGCTGCGCGTGGACAGGGAGGATCTGGCCGCGTTCTGGAAGCAGCTCGTGCCCGCGGCCGGTGTGCGGACGGCGAGCGCGGCGGCGGCCACTCCGAAGATCTGGCTGGACCACAAGGTGCGTCCCACGCTGGACCGCAGCGCCGCGCAGATCAACGCGCCCACCGCATGGGCGGCCGGCTACCACGGCGAGGGCGTCAAAATCGCGGTGCTGGACACCGGAGCGGACCAGACGCATCCCGACCTGGCGGGCCGGGTGAGCCTGGCCGAGGACTTCAGCGGCAGCGGTTCCACGCTGGACCACTTCGGCCACGGCACCCATGTCGCCGCCACCGCCGCGGGCAGCGGCGCCGCCTCGGGGGGTCTGCGCAAGGGCATCGCGCCGGGCGCCGACCTGCTGATCGGCAAGGTCCTCGGCGACGACGGTTCCGGCAGTGAGTCCCAGGTCATCGCGGGCATGGAATGGGCCGCGGCGCAGGGGGCCAGGGTCGTCAACATGAGCCTGGGCGCGGACATGGAGACCGACGGCACCGACCCGATGAGTCTGGCCGTCGACGAGATATCCCGCAGCAGCGGCGCGCTGTTCGTCGTGGCCGCGGGCAACTCCGGCGAGCGGGGGGAGATGACGGTGGGGTCGCCCGGCGCGGCCGACGCCGCCCTGACCGTCGGCGCCGTCGACCGCGACGACACGCTGGCGTCCTTCTCCAGCCGCGGCCCGCGTTTCGGCGACAAGGCGGCCAAGCCGGACGTCACGGCGCCGGGCGTCGGGATCGTCGCCGCGCGTGCCGCGGGGACGACCATGGGCACTCCGCTCGACGACTACTACGTCGCCGCCGACGGCACGTCCATGGCCACGCCCCATGTGGCCGGTGCGGCGGCGCTGCTGGCCGGGCAGCACCCCGACTGGAGCGGCGAGCAGCTCAAGGACGCGCTGATCAGCACGTCCCACACGGTCTCCGGGCAGGTGCCGACCGAGCAGGGCGGTGGCCGTGTCGACGTGAAGGCCGCGTTCACCTCTCCGGTGACCGCCACGGGCACGATCGTCATGGGTCCGTTCGACCGGGACGGGGCCCCGGTGGAGCGGGCCGGCGTGGTCCGTTACACCAACCACGGCGACGCCGAGGTGTCGCTGAGCCTGCGTGCCGCGCTCACGGCGAAGGGCGGCAGGCAACTGCCCGCGCAGGCGCTGACGCTGGGCACGGACACGGTCCGGGTCGCCCCCGGGGCGACCGCCGAGGTGCCGGTCGCGATCGACCCGGTGCAGGCGGGTCGCGGCTCCTTCTACGGCTACGTCACCGCCACGTCGGCCGGCGGTGTGTCGGTCCACACCACCGTCAGCCTGTGGGTGCGCGCGCCCATGCACAAGGTCACCATCGACTCGCGCGGTCCGGACGGGAACCCCACGGGATGGGCGCTCGTCGACCTGTTCGGCGGGGACACCGAGGTCCGGTTCGTCGGCTTCGACCCCCTGGTCGCCGAGGTCGAGGAGGGCACTTACCTGGTCGGCGGCACCCTGGCGGAGGACGGGGGCGACGGGGTCCGGGTGATCCAGGTCGTCGATCCCGAGGTGAAGGTCACCAAGGACACCACCGTGACCCTGGACGCCCGCAAGGCCAAACTGGTGCGTGTGCGCACGCCCTTGCCGGCGCAGCGGCGCAACAACTTGACGTACCAGATGTACCGGAAGATCGACGGGGTGGAGCGGACCTCGGGCGTCTTCTACGAGGACGGCGGGGGGCATGTGCCCCTCTATGTGAACCCCACGTCCAAGGTCACCGAGGGCGCCTTCGAGTTCAACGTGCGCTTCGAGATGACTGCGCCCGAGCTGAGGACCGAGGTGCGCGGTGCCGGGTTCGAGCTGAACCCGTTCTACGCCAAGCTGTCCGCGCCCTTCGACCCCCGGGGCGAGCGGCTGGTCGCCGTGGACGCGGGGACGCGGGACAAGCCGGACCTGCGGCCCGCGCATGTGCGGGGCAAGCTCGCCGTGATCCGCGACGAGTACGCGATGGACGGGTACGACCTGGCGGAGGCGGCCGCGAAGGCGGGTGCCAAGGGCGTTGCGGTCGTCCTGCCCGAGGGGCTCATCGCCTACACCCGGTGGAAGCCGACGGGCGCTCGCTCCGCCGTCCCGGTGGTGCGGATGACCGCTGCCGAAGGCGCCGCGCTGCTGAGGTACATGGCCGGTCGCAAGGCCGTCGTGGACATCTCCGGGACGGTCACGAGCCCGTACCTGTACGACGTCGTGACGCAGTGGCGGCAGATCCCGCAGGACGCCACGTACACCGTCTCGGACCGCAACACCGCGCAGGTGAAGGTCTCCTACGCGGACAACGGGCCGCTGCACTGGACCAGCGAGCAGCGCTTCAGTTGGCGGCCCTACACCGGCGTCGCCTGGGAGACCTCGCGCTGGGTGCCGACGGGCACGACCCGTACCGAGTACGTGACCTCCGGGGACACCCGGTGGATGCACGACGTCGACTTCGTCGCCGGACCCGACCTGTTCTACGGCGGTGCGCTGCGGTCGGGGCTGCGTGACGCCCCGCGCACCTTCGCGGGGGGCGAGAAGGCCTCGGAGGAGTGGTACCGGGCCGTGGTGCGGCCGTCCATCCCCCGCGGCTGGAACCGTCCTGCCGTCCGGAACGGCGACGTCCTGAGCCTCGCGATCCCGGAGTTCACGGACGCGGCGACGGGCCACTGGGGCCGGAGGCAGGAACCCTCCACCGGAGGTGGCATCGGCGGCCTGTCGGTGACCGGGACGGAGGACGATCCCTCCTACCCTCAGGGCGACAGCGTCGCGGCGGTGCTCTACCGCGACGGGAAGAAGGTGGCCGAGGCCGATGACGCCTGGCGGGACTTCTCCGTCCCCGCCGGAGCGGCCGACTACCGCCTGGACCTGACGACCGTGCGCGACACCGAGCACTGGCAGACCGGCACGCGGACCTCCACGTCCTGGACCTTCCGCTCCGGTACGGCGGCGGAGGAGACGCTGCTGCCTCTCCTCCAGGTCGACTACGGCGTCTCCGCCGACCTGGGGAACTTCGTCGGCGGCGGCAAGAAGCACGACCTCGACCTGACCGTCAGGAACCAGGACGGGCTCGCCGCACCGACCGGGGTACGCCTGACGGTCGAGGCCTCCTTCGACGACGGCAAGAGCTGGAAGGGCCAGGTCCGCGTCAAGGACCGCGGCCACAACCGGTTCACCGCCACGGTCGAGCGTCCCGGCGACCGGCGGGACGGCGGGTACGTGACCCTGCGCGTGACCGCCACTGACAAGGCGGGCAACGCGGTCCGTCAGACGGTGGAACGGGCCTACCGGCTCGGCGCGTAGGCACGCAGGCGCATCCGGAAGGCGCGAGCGGGTGCGGGGGCATGGCCCCGGCACCCGCTCGTCTCCACCCGCCGCCCCCGCTCAGCCGCGGGTACGGCCGCCAGTTCGGCGCTCCCCCGAGCGGGGACGCCGCCCGGCTGCGGGAGGCCGCGCACGCTCAGCGAGGCCCACGAGAACGGTCAGCCGGCGGTACGGGGCAGGGCAGGCGGATCGGTCCCGTTGACGCACGGAGGTTGACGCCCGGAGGTTGCCGACCGCCGCGTCAAGCCCTCGGGCGCCGTCCCGGGGGCTCCGGGGCGCCCGGCGATGTCACCGTCAGCGAACCCCCGACCGGCAGGGCGTGCCAGCGGTCGGCGTATGCGTCGAACACGTCCGTGATCCGGTCGACCACCGCCGGGATCTCATCCGCCGTCACATAGCGCGGCAGCTCGGGTGCGTGGCCGCGCCTGACCTCCCACACCCGCAGGGCGACGTCGGCCAGGTGCTCCGACCGGGCCATGTCCTGCCGGGCCCGCGGCGACGACTTCGCCGGCTTGGACTTGCGGCGCCGGGGCGGCCTTGACGCGCTCCGCCGGATCGGCGGGCAAGAACATGCCGTTGTCCCCGGCGGCCAGCCGCCCGTAGACGCCGAGTGCGATGCCCGCCTCCGCCTCGACCAGGAAGTGCACCAGGTCGTGCGGCAGGTACGGATGGCCGCCCGGGCCGTTGCGCGGGGCGAGCGCGGCCCCTTTCTCACGGTGGACGGCTATGCCGTAGCTCGTACCGGGCCCTTGGTGAAGACGACGCGCATGACCGGAACGGTACGAGAGGACCGCGGCCGGACGCACGGCACCCGCATTTCCGGCCGGCGCGGCGGGCACGGGACGGCGTCCGCGGCACCCGCCAGCACAGGCGGAATGACAAGTTCCGATTTAGGATCCTCGATGGGCCCGGCCGCGCCGTCCGTTCGCGACCGGCCACCGTCCACGAGTTCCCGGCGGCGCCGCGCGCCGCACACCGGAGCATGCGAACAGGACAGGAGAGCACCGTCATGACTCGAACGGCGTTCCGGCGAGGCGTTCCCGCCCTCGGGCTCACCATGGCGGCGCTCGCCGCGTGCGGTCCCGCGGCTCAGGACGTCAGCGGCGGGGCCCCGGCCGCCGCGGTGTCGACGCAGGCGTCCATGCGGCCGGTCGACAAGCTGTCCGTCCAGTTCGAGCAGGCCCTTCCGAACGTCAAGGGCAAGACGTTCACCTCGGCGATCGTCGACTATCCGCCGGACGGGAGCTCGCCCCCGCATCGCCACGGGCAGGCCTTCGTCTACGCCTACGTGCTCAAGGGCGCCGTGCGCAGCCAGCTCGCCGGCGAGCCGGTGCACACCTACCGCCAGGGCCAGTACTGGATCGAGCCGCCGGGCGCCCACCATGTGCTCTCGGAGAACGCCAGCCGTACGGAGCCGGCGCAGCTGCTGGTCGTCTTCGTCGGCGACACGGGCGAACCGATCAAGGTCGACGATCCGTCGAGTTAGAGGTCGCGCGGATAGGCGGGGTGGAGAAAGGAGCGGGTCGAGGGCCGAGTTTGGCAAGGCGGAGAAGGGAGACGCA
>NZ_JBYIQP010000155.1:0-5324 GCF_057707665.1 Actinacidiphila sp. bgisy167
CCCCCCCCCCCCACCCCCCCCCCCCCCCGCCCCCCCCCCCCCCCCCCCCCCCCCCCCCCCCCTCCGGCTTTGTCGTACCGTGCCGGACCCCCGACCGCCGGCGAGCGGCCCCGGGTTGCCCGAGGGCGCCCGAGGTGCCCCCCGTCAGCCGGCCGTGAGCTGCCTGCGCACCTCCGCGGCTACCCGGCCGCCCTCGGCCAGGCCTGCCACCTTCGGGTTGACGATCTTCATGACCGCGCCCATCGCCTTGGGCCCCTCGGCCCCCGACTCCGCGATCGCGGCGGCGACGATGCCGGCCAGTTCCGCGTCGTCCAGCTGCTTGGGCAGGTAGGCGCTCAGCACCTCGCCCTCCGCCAGCTCCCGCTCCGCGGCCTCCTTGCGGCCGCCCTGCTCGAAGGCGTCGGCGGCCTCCCGGCGCTTCTTCGCCTCGCGGGCGATCACCTTCAGCACCTCGTCGTCGGAGAGCTCGCGCGCCTGCTTGCCCGCGACCTCCTCCTTGGTGATGGCGGTGAGGGTGAGACGGAGGGTGGAGGAGGTCAGCGCGTCCCGCCCCTTGATGGCAGCCGTGAGGTCGTCGTGCAGACGCTGCTTGAGCGTGGTGGTCATGGCTCCGAGTCTGCCAGGTCGGCGCCGGGAGGACCGTGGATTTATCCCTGACGAGCCGTCTGCCACCATGGAGGACATGCGCGCGCGATACGGAGTACCCCTGGGCATCACAGCTGCCGGCGCGGCCTGCGTGGCCTACGCGGCCGGAATCGAGGCGCGGTCCTTCCGCCTGCGCAGGGTGCGGGTGCCGGTCCTGCCGGCCGGAATGCGGCCGATCCGCGTCCTGCAGCTCTCCGACATCCACATGGTCAGCGGCCAGAACAAGAAGCGCCGCTGGCTGCAGTCGCTGGCCGGGCTGCGTCCGGACTTCGTGATCAACACCGGCGACAACCTCTCCGACCCCCACGGCGTCCCGGAGCTGCTCGACGCCCTCGGCCCCCTGCTCGACCTTCCCGGGGCGTACGTCTTCGGCTCCAACGACTACTACGCCCCCAAGCTGCGCAACCCCGCCCGCTACCTCGTCGAGCGCGTCCGGGGCGTACACGGCCTCAACGGCAAGAACGACCCCGCCGTGGGCGTCGCCCGCAACCCCTGGGAGGAGGTCCGCGACGCCTTCGACGTCGCGGGGTGGGTCGGGGTCAACAACACCCGCGGCCGCCTCAAGCTCGACGACGGCATCGAGATCGCCTTCGCGGGCCTCGACGACCCCCACATCCGGCGTGACCGCTACACCGCCATCGCCGGCGGCCCCGACCCGGACGCCGACCTCTCCCTCGCCGTCGTCCATGCCCCCTACCTGCGGGTACTCGACTCCTTCGCCGCCGACCGCTACCCACTGATCCTCGCCGGCCACACCCACGGCGGACAGCTGTGCATCCCCTTCTACGGGGCCCTGGTCACCAACTGCGACATCGACACCGACCGGGTCAAGGGCCTGTCCACCCACGAGGCCGCCGGCCACCGCTCCTACCTGCACGTCTCCGCAGGTTGCGGTACCAACCGCTACACCCCGGTCCGCTTCGCCTGCCCGCCCGAGGCCACTCTGCTCACCCTCGTGCCGGGCGTCTGAGCCACCCGCGAAAACCGGATTTCGTCTCCGGCGGGAGGTCCGCTAGAGTAATCCACGTCGCGCCGGGCCAAGGCCACGATGCGACACCGGGGTGTGGCGCAGCTTGGTAGCGCGCTTCGTTCGGGACGAAGAGGCCGTGGGTTCAAATCCCGCCACCCCGACCCAGGTCAGAGGCCCATTCGCATGATCGCGAATGGGCCTCTTTCATGCCTAGGGGGCCAAACCGGGGGCCGACCGAATGTGGTCAGGCCACCGCGTCACCCTCATCCTCGTCCTCCGCGGCCGTGTCTTCCTGATCTTCAGCGAAGATGTCATCCATCGCTTCGGCGCCCTTCGTGATCACAGGCCGGAGCTGTTTCCGGTAGACCGCCTCATACGGGTAGCGGTAGCGGATCGAGCGGCGAGGTAGCGGATGCGCGGGGGCTACCCGCTACCGGTTTTGGGGCTCTGACCTGCGCGGTAGCGGAGGTAGCGGAAGTAGCGGACTTTCAGAGGGGGGAGGGCAGTACCGCTGCCAGGCGTCATGGAGGTCGGTTGCGTAGTAGCCCTTCATGACGTTGCCACCGGTCTTGATGTTGCGTGCGGCGATGGGGGTGCTGTCGCCGGTCATGTACTCGCGCAGCATCCGAGACAGGCCCCGGGCGTCCAGCGGTTTGCCGGCCATGTCCGCCCACGGCGCCCTCACGGCGGGACGGAGACAAGGAGATCCTGGCAGCGTCTGGCATGGAGACGCTGGAGATCGCGAGCCGTCTCAACCGGTCTGACGTCGACAATGCCACGCTCGATGCTCTTCGGATCACGACGGACCGGCTCGCCTCGGAGTACCCGTTCATGCCGACCGAGCAGCTCCTCATTGAGGGCCGGCAGTGGCTTCGCCGGGTCGTCGAGCTGCACACGAAGAGCCTCACGCTCGCGCAGCACCGCGAAGTTCTCGCCCTGTCGGGCTGCCTCACCCTTCTGGTCGGCTGCGTCGAGTACGACACGGGCGATCGTCACGCTGCAGAGTCGACGCGTCGCGCCGCCCTCTCTCTCGCTACCGAATCCGACCACGCAGAGGTGCCGGGTGGGCGCACGAGATGCGGACATGGTTCGCTCTCACAACCGGTGACTACCGCGGCGTCATCGCGGCGGCGCTGGCAGGAGCCGACACGGCGGCGCATCACGGCGTAGCTGTACAGCTCGCAGCACAGGAAGCCAAGGCGTGGGGGCGCCTCGGGGACCGCCGGCAAGTGGAGGTGGCCTTGGACAAGGGACGGCGGTTGCTCGAAGGGATGCCGTACCCCGAGAACCTGGACAACCACTTCGTGGTGGACCCCGCCAAGTTCGATTTCCACACGATGGACTGCTACCGCCTGGTTGGTGAGGACAAGCTCGCGCGCACGCTCGCCGAAGAGGTGCTGAGGGCGGGGACCCGACTTTGACGGCACCGAGCGGTCACCGATGCGCAACACTGAAGCCCGGGTCACGCTCGGTGTCACGGCAGCACGTGAGGGCGACTTGGAGCAGGCACTCGTCATGGGGGGGCGGGCCCTTCAAGGGGATCGGCAGTCGGTGCCGTCACTCATCATGACCAGCCGCGAACTCGCTGCCGAGATGCGGCGCCGGTACAACTCCGAACCGTCGGCGCAGGACTACCCTGGGCGCCTCCGCTCACTCGCTGAGCAGAAGCCCGGATTCATGCCCCGATGAGCCCTCTAGGTGTCCCTGACTTGCACGAATCGCGGTGCACGACTGGTCTGGTACGTTGCCTCGAACGTGATGGATGTTGCTCCTCCGGCATCACGACCACGGCTGTCAGTGGGCACTGTGCATCGTGAAGGACAGTTGGATCGCAGCCGTTGAACCGCTGTCCTGTTGCTGTACCGCGACGGTGCTCGCGTCGATTCCGGTCGAGTCCATGGCCGTTGCGCCTGACGCGCCGGTCGGCTTCCGCTACTTGCGGCTGAGGGTTTGGTGTTTCCCGTACGAAGGATCTCCCACGCTGTGCCGCATTTGCGGATGCGCCTTCGAGCCGCCGAATTCCCACGGGTTGCCGTCGCAGACGGTGGTCCCCAACTTCTCCGCTTCCTTGTCGTCGGGATACAAGAACCACTTGCCGGTGCCGCTGCACTCCGACACCTTGTCGCCATCGTTATTGAACTCGGCAAGGTTGGTTACGACGACGGTGCCATCGTCCTTGAAGAGAAGGGTCCCGGTATCGCCCTCGGTCCAGGTGCCTACGATGCCGGCCCGAGCCAGTGTCTGTTGCTGCCATATGCACCCTGTGGCCAGCGTCAACACCGCGACTGCCAAGACCACTCCACGCAACCCCGCGGCGACCCGCCCTCGTTCATCACGCATGGCTCCCCCTTGCGTACGTCAAACCCCGGTTGCTTCACACATCTGATCGTCAAGCGCCCACATTGCCACGAAAATTGAACATGTTCAACTCTGCTCGGTGTGCACTGGCGGCCCCGCTCCACACCGCAAATGAGTTCAGCGGTGGCCCCGGATTCGACGTAATTCGGGGGTTCTGGAGGCAGCGGCAGAGTGAAACTGCTGGTCAAGGGCGCGTGGGCTGGAGTCGCACGCGAAAGTGCCTAGTGTCGCGTGAATGAAGTTCTTGGACAGTTGGTTGGTGTGCGGTTGAATGGCGTATGCCTGTTGCTGCGCCGTTGGCCGTCTCCGATGCGGACCGTGAGGTCCTGCGTTCCTGGGTGCGTTCTCCGTCGACCGCGTCGGGGCTGGTGACGCGGGCCCGGATCGTGCTGCTGGCGGCCGAGGGCGCCTCGAACACCGAGATCGCGCGGCGGCTGGAGCTGTCCCGGCAGACCGTGGTCACCTGGCGGGGTCGCTACCGCTCGGCCGGCCTGCCCGGGCTGGAGGACCGGCCTCGCTCGGGCCGGCCCACCACTGTGGACGAAGCCGAGGTCGTGGTGCGCACGCTGGAGGGCCCGCCGGAGAAGTTGGGCGTGACGCACTGGTCGTCCCGGTTGCTGGCCAGGGAGGTGGGCCTGTCCAACGTGGCGGTGGCCAAGGTCTGGCGCAAGTGGAGGATCCAGCCCTGGCGCGCGGAGACCTTCAAGTTCTCCACCGACCCGGAGCTGGAGGCGAAGGTCCGCGACGTGGTCGGACTGTACCTGGCCCCGCCGGAGAAGGCCGTGGTGGTCTGCGTGGACGAGAAGAGCCAGATCCAGGCGCTGGACCGGACCGCGCCGATGCTGCCGGTGCGGCCCGGCCTGGCTGAGCGGCGCACCCACGACTACGTGCGGCACGGCACGACCACGCTGTTTGCCGCGCTGGAGGTCGCCACCGGGAAGATCACCGCCGACGCCTGCCACACCCGGCACCGCAACGACGAGTTCCTGAGCTTTCTCAAGCAGGTCGCCAAGGCCCACCCGAGGGTGAAGCTGCACGTGGTCGTCGACAACTACGCGACGCACAAGCACCCTCGCGTGAAGGCCTGGCTGGCGAAGAACCCCCGGATCACCCTGCACTTCACACCGACCTCCTGCTCGTGGCTGAACCTGGTGGAGATCTTCTTCGGCATCATCACCCGGCAGGCCATACGCCGCGGCACCTTCACCTCCGTCGCCGACCTGAAGGACGCCATCCGCCGGTACATCGACGCCTACAACGACCGCTGCCAGCCCTTCACCTGGACCAAGACCGCCGACGAAATCCTCGAACACGCCACATCCAAGCGTCCAAGAACTTCATTCACGCGACA
>NZ_JBYIQP010000156.1:0-5166 GCF_057707665.1 Actinacidiphila sp. bgisy167
GATACCCCAGTGGCCTCTGATCCAGGTGGCGAGCTCGGTGCAGGTGGCGTCGAAGACGCTCAGGCTGGTAATCAGGTAGACGCGCTCGATGGTCAGCTTCCCGGTGCTCAAGTCGCGTCGCCACCGTACGACTTGGATCGCCTGGCGGGCGCCGGGGTAGTCGAGGTGGCTGAACGCGGCGACCTTGAGCCGGCGGATCTCGTCGCGGTGGTGGGCGTGGTCGCGAGTGCGGTGCCCGAGCGGGATGTCACGCCAGGGCAGCTTCCTGACCTGGGCATACAGGCCCGGATGGTTCTTCTTCACGACGGCCACGTAGTGCGCGCCGCGACTGGTCAGATAGGCCCCGTGGTCGTGCTGGGTGTGCAGGGCGTCGGCGGTCACCACCGTGTTCTCCAGCTCGAGACCGTCCAGCAACGGCGCGAAGGAGGGGATCTCGTTGCTCTTGGAAGCAACCTGCCGCTGGGCCAGGACCACGCCGTGGTGGTCCATCGCCGCCAGCAGCTGGATCGCCGCGGCCGCCCGGGTTCGCGATCCGCGGACCACCTTGCCGTCGACCGCGACCACCCGTCGCACCGGCCCTCTCTCCGCCTCCGGTTCGACCGGGGGCGGCGTTCTGGCCCGCAGATACGCGCTGATCGCCGCGTCCAGCGCGTCACCGTCCACCCGCTGCAGCAGGCGGCGCACGGTTGCGGCGTGCGGCACCGGCCGCAGACCGGTAAGTGGATCAGCAGCGAAGCCGAGGACGCCCAGCACATGCTGCGGGGCATCCGTGATCCACTCGCTGATCGCGATGAGCGAGCGAGCCCCGGTCAACACCGCCGAGACGGCTGCGCACAGCAACGCGAGGGCCGGATACCGCAGTCCTCGCGCATCGCGGGGATCGGCGACCAGGATCAGGAAACGCCGCAGGTCAGCGACATCGCTTGAGGTGAGGGGATCAGTCGGGGAACCCAGTTTCTCCAGTGCGGAAGGGATGGGCGATGATGTTCGGGCAGGCACGGTCTCGCTCGGTTCTCATGGGTCTCGACAACCACATGATCACCGGCACCGTGCCTGCTCTGCTCTCCCGGGCCCCTTGCCCCACAACGGACATGACGCCACGTCACTCACGAGACCGGCGAACCGGACCAATCCCAATCACGCAATGCCCCTGGATCCTGACCCGCGGCTCGACGGTGCACGGCCGGTCGCAGGTCACGACCTGGACCGGCGACGGCGAACCGCAGCGGCGGGGGTGTCAGGCCGCCACAGGGGCACTCAGGGGCCTTCTGGGGCGTGTCAGCGGGCATAGCGAAGGGCCCCGGCCGGGATCTTTCCCAACCGGAGCCCTGAGGGGCTGAGGGATGCTCACGCGTCTTCCTGGGGCCGGGCCCAATTGACGGTCAGGCGCTCGGACACCGGCCGCCGCTTCCGGTCCGGCGGGCAGTGCACGGTCACGGAGTCGACCCACAGCGAGAGGAATTCCCGCCGTTCCTGCAAGCTCCAGCCGTGCCAAACGGAAGTGGGGCCGATCGGGTCCGTGCCCGGCTCGAACCATTCATCGATGGGCAGGGCGATAGCCGTTGTCTGGTGGGCCTCAAGTTCGGCAATTCGTGCCCGGCATGACTCCTCGGTGCCCTGCATGGCCGTGACGGCCTCGGTGAACGCCGCGCGTCCCACCTTGCCCGCGTAGAGTCCGGCGCGCTGGTCGGCGTAGATCTGCGCCAGTGATTCTTCGGTGTGCGACAACTGTGCCTGAAGTTCCTTGAGTTCGCGCGAAACGCCGGACGTGTCGATTTGCAGGGCGAAGCGGCGGGCCGTCTCTGCGATCAGTTCCGCGTCGTCCGGGTCATCAAGGTCCATGTTCGTCATGCGGGCGTACACGGTTCGCGCTACGTGGTCGTCTACGGCGTCTTGCAGGACGACGTTCGCCGTGTGCCCGCTCATGAGCCGTCGCGCCTCTGCGGACCGGCTACACCGGTACGAGGTTCGTTTCCCGTCCGTGCCGGTGCGAGCGGCCGTCATGTTCGCCTCGCACTCGCAGACCAGGAACGACCAGCCGGACAGCAACGCGGTTGCCCCGTGTGGTGCCTCGCGGAGTCGGCGGCCGGACTTGCCCATTGCTTCCTGGAGTACGTACCACTCGGCCGGAGAGATGATCGGTTCGTGAACGTGCAACGGCTGTCCGTCCTCGCCCCGCCGGATAGCGAAGTTGTAAGAGCCGGTCAGCTTGTCGGCGGCCATGCCCGCGATGCGAGGATCACGCAACACCCGCTGAACCTGCGTGCTCGCCCAATGCTCGGCCACGGCCGGAACATCGCTTTTCAGGTTCTTGTACTTGCGGCCCTTGTGGGTGCCACGCTGCGCCGGAGACGGAACCTTCCGTTCGTTGAGTTCCTTAGCGATCATTCCCGTTGTCCGGCCCTCAAGTGCCAGCTTGTGCATGAGTCGGATCGTGGCCGCTTCGCTCTCCTCGGCCACCAGCTTCACCCAAGAGACACCCTCGGCTGTCTTCTCCTTGGATGTGGCGAAGCCGTACGGCGCGCTACCGGCGAGATGCCCGCCAACCTTCCGCGCAAGTTCGCGGGTGTTCTTGATGTACTCCGACTTACCGTCAGACTCCTGCTTGGCCAGACCGGCGATGATCGCGAAAATGCCGGTGCCCGCCGGGTCCGACGTGTCGAGATACGGCTCACGGACGGACACCAGCGCGACGCCGTGCTTACGCATCTCGTCCTCAATCTGCATGGCCTCAAGTGCGCCTTGCCGAGTGAGACGCGACAGGGTGTAGATCACCACCACATCGCACTTACCCTCACGGACCCAGCTCATCATTTCTTCGAAACCGGGCCGGACGATGGACGGGTCCCAACCGGACTTGCCCGCGTCCGTGAAGCACGCGACGGGGTTGTACTGGCGTGCCTGGCACAGCCCTTCCCCGGCGTCGCGCTGCATGAGCGGGGACGCGCTAGAGCCGTCCTCGTTCAGCTTTGACTGTCGGCAGTAGATGACAGCGCGCGGCCAGTTGGCGGGCGGGGGCGCAACCGGCGGGTAGTAGAACGCATGCGCTGAACTGGGCTTCTGTGCGGTTGTCGTTGTCATGGTGGAAGTTTCACACACTCAGCGAACTGGAGAACGCCCTCATGGCCCACCCTGACGTCGCCGAGGCCGCGGTGGTGGCCGTCCCCGACGAGCGCTGGGGCGAACGGCCGCTCGCCACGGTCGTCCTCAGGGACGGCAGCACGGTCGGCTACGAGGAACTGCGCGCCTTCCTTGCCGAACGCATCGCCCGCTGGCAGCTGCCCGAGCGCTGGGCCGTCGTCCCGGCGGTGCCGAAGACCTCCGTCGGCAAGTTCGACAAGAAGGTGATCCGCGGCCAGTACGCGGCGGGAGAGCTGGACGTCACCAAGCTCGTCTGACCACTTGCCGCCCCGCAGGCATGCGTACACAGGACCGGGCTCCCGGGGCGCACCCGGGGGCGCCCGGCGTACGTGGTGGGCTTCGCTGCCGGACGCTCCTCTCCGTTCGGCAGGGGAGCAAAGCGGCCGGCAGCGGGCCTCAGGACCCGATCTTGCCGAGCATGTCGACGATGCGTCCCTGGGCGTCCGCGCTGGTCGAACGTTCCGCGAGGAAGAGGACCGTCTCGCCGGACGTCAGCCGCGGCAGCTCCGCGGGATCGATGTCGACCGCGGTGTAGACGACCAGCGGTGTGCGCTCCAGCCGGCCGTTCGCCCGGAGCCAGTCGATGATCCCCTGCCGCCTGCGCCGGATGAGCATCAGGTCCATCACCACGAGGTTCGGGTGCATCTGCGCCGCGAGCGTCATCGCGTCCGCCTCGGACTGGGCGTGCGCGACATGCATCCCGCGCCGCTCCAGCGTCGCGGTGAAGGCCTGCGCGATCGGTGTGTGGGCCTCGATCAGCAGCACCCGCGGCGGGTGCTGCTCGCTGTCCCGCGGCGCCAGCGCCTTGAGGAGCACGGCGGGGTCTGCCCCGTACGCGGCCTCGCGGGTCGCCTGCCCGAGGCCGGCCGTGACGAGCACCGGCACGTCGGCCTGCGCCGCCGCCTGACGCAGCGACTGCAGGGCGGTGCGGGTGATCGGCCCGGTGAGCGGGTCCACGAAGAGCGCGGCGGGCGGCTCGGCGACCTGTGCGTCGACCTCCTCACGCGAGCGGACGATGACCGGTCGGTAGCCGCGGTCGGTCAGTGCCTGGCGGGTGGCGACGTCCGGCTCGGGCCAGACCAGCAGTCGGCGCGGCTCGTCCAGGACGGCCTCGGGCCCGTGCGTGCCCTCCTCGGTGACGTCGACGGCGCCGTTGGGGCCGTCGAGCGGCTCAGGGCCCTCGGTGGCCTCCGTGGGCGCGCCTATGGCGTACGCCCGGCCGGGGGTCTCCGTGCCGTTGACGGGCGCGGAAACCGGTGCGGGCGCGGCGGGTGCCACGGGAGTCGCGGTCGTCGCGGTCGTCGCCGCCTGCGCCGGCTCGGGCTCCGCGGGGGCGGCCAGCTTGCGGCGCCGCCCGGAGCCGCCCACCGGCTGGGCGACCTGCTCGCTGATCTGCTGGGCGAAGGCGACGCCCTGACCGAGGGTCCGCACACTGATCGCCCGGTTCTGCGAACCGCCGCCGTCCTGGGCGGCCTGCGCCTCGGGCTGAGGCTGCGGCTGCACCTGCGCCGGCGCGGGGGCCTGGGGCGGGACGACGGGCTGCGGCTGAACCTGCGCCGGCGCGATCGGCTGCGGTTGCGGAGCGCGCTGCGCCTGCTCGGGGATCATCGGCGGTTCGGCGGCCGGCGGTTCCGGCCGCGCCGCCGGGGCGGGCGGCGGAAGCCGCCGCGGGTCGACGATCGCCGACGGGCGCGGGGTGCTCTCGACGATGCCGCGCGGACGCCGGGCGGACCCCTGGGCCTCCGGCCACTCGGTCACCGGGGCGGTGGCCGCGGGTGCGGCGGGGGGCGGGGGTGCGGCCGGCAGCGCGGGGAGCGCCGGTGCGGCCGGGGCCTGCGAGGTGGCCCGGCGCGCACGGCGGCCGTTGCCCGGCGCGGCCTGCTCCGGCGTGTTCGGCTGCGGTGCGGATGCCTCCGGCAGCGCGGGCGCGAGCCCCGGCCCCGGCTCCGGCGGGGCGACGCGGCGGGCCCGGCGGCCGGTGGGCTGGTCCTCCGCCTCGGCGGGGGACGCGGGGAGGGCGGGTAG
>NZ_JBYIQP010000157.1:0-5062 GCF_057707665.1 Actinacidiphila sp. bgisy167
GCGCTCGAAAGCGCTCAAGGGTCGGCCCCGCTGCTCCAGCGGGGTCGGCCCTGTGTCGTTCCCGGCCCGGTCAGGCCGCCGTGACGATGTGCTCGCCGCCGAGCGGGCGGCGCGGGGCGATGATCTGCCCGTCGGGAAGGAGCTCACCGGTGTCCTCGAAGAGCAGGACACCGTTGCACAGCAGGCTCCAGCCCTGCTCGGGGTGGCTGGCCGTGATGAGGGCGGCCTCGCGGTCGGGGCTGCCGGCGGACGGGCAATGCGGTTGGTGCGGGCACATGGACGACGTCTTTCGCTGTGAGTGGTGTGAAGTGCGGCTGCCCTGGGTAGAAACTTTGGCCATTCCGCTCCCCCGTTCAGTCGGTCGGTCCCAGTGTTGCTCTCCTGGCGGATTTCCGCAGGGGTTTCCTGTGAGCTGTCCTCGTCCGTGAAGGACGCGTTCACTCGCGAGGGCGGTTGCCGGACAAGGCGACGCCTCCGTGACCGGACGGTCACGGAGGCGTGTGAGGCGCCCCAGCCGGCAGCCTCAGGCGGTGGTGCCGAGCAGCGGGGGCGGAGCCAGCCGCAGGGTCAGCACCGGCACGAGGTCGGAGAGCCGGTGCATGCGGTGCGCGGCGATCCCCGGCGGGGCCGGCGCCAGCGGGATCAGCAGGTCGGAGGGGTCCGGTTGGGCCGTGCCCGCGTCAGCCGCGACGTCCCCGTGCAGCCACAGCGTCAGCATGTAGAGCCCCGGTACCGACAGGAGATGCGGCTGGTACGGGGTGGTGAGCGCGTCGGACTGGCGCAGCGCGCGCTCGGTGGAGGCCAGGTAGGGGCCCTCGCAGAAGTGCGAGAACGCCCATCCGTCCGGGGTCTCCACGGTCTCGCCCGCGGCGGCCACCTTCTCCCCCGTGCGGATGTGGAAGCGCCAGCCGGTCAGGCGTGCCCGGGGCAGTCCGCCCGGTGTGGTGGCGCCGGGGTCGAGGACGTGCAGGGGAAGCGGGTTGTCGGCGACGAGTGGTCCCGCGGCGTTGCGCAGCGCGGGGGTGCGGGCCTCGCGGACGGCGGTGGGGGAGCTCAGGGCGGCGAGAACGCTCCGCAGAGCGGGCGCGGGGGCTGGGGCTACCTGCAGCGGCATGTGGGCGGCCTCTCATGAGGAGACACGGGGGGTGCTCGGCGGGGTGCGGACAGCACTGTCAGCGGTGGAGCTGATGGAACTGCGGCAGGCCGGGACAGCCCGGATCCGTGGGGCGCGCAGGGGCGACGACGTACGGAATCAGCGTGGGCATGCGGATCCCTTCCCGTGGCCGGTGTGTCGCGGGCGCGCGGCGGGTCGCGGAGGCTCTGCCTTCAACGAAGGATATACGAGGAGTGTTCGCGCGGTGTTTCAGCTAGCCGTCAGCGATATTACGGGCAAGGCGGTTCCAGGTCACCCCGGACAGCTATTTCATCCCTGTTCGGACCCTTGCTCGCTCCGTCGCCCACGCCGTGAACTGCGCTTTCCGGGCTACTGCGGACGGCTGAATCCTGTCGGCCTTTTTCACCAGCGGGCCACCGGCGGCAAGTGAATTCCGTACGTGCCCTTGGAATGTGCCGCCAGACGGTGCGCGTGGCCAGCTTAGCGCTACCGGGGGCGGCACCGGGGCCTTATCGATCTCAGGGCTGGGCATGCTGGGATCACGGCCCACTCGAGGAAGGACCTCCGATGGGGGAAAAGGTCGCGGCCACGGGGTTCGACCTGGCCGACCGCCCGCGGTACCGCAGGAAGCTGAAGCAGTGCCTGCTGGGGTTGGAGCGACTGCTGGAGGAGAAGCGGTTCGACCGTCCCCGGAATCTCATGGGACTGGAGATCGAACTGAATCTCACCGACCGCGACGGGCTGCCGCGCATGATGAACGAGGAGGTGCTCGAGCGCATCGCGAGCCGCGATTTCCAGACGGAGCTCGCCCAGTTCAACATCGAGGTGAACATCGCGCCGCACCGGCTTTCCGGACGGGTCTTCGACCGGCTCGCCGAAGAGTTGCGCATGGGCCTCGGATATGCGGAGGGAAAGGCCCGCGAGGTCGGCGCGCGCATCGTGATGGTGGGAATCCTGCCCACCCTCGGCGTTCAGGACCTGGTCGGCGCCAACCTCTCCCGCGTCGACCGGTACATGCTGCTCAACGACCGCATCCTGGCCGCCCGCGGCGAGGACATCACCCTGGACATCTCGGGGGTGGAACGGCTGACCTGCGTGTCCGGCTCGATAGCCCCGGAGGCGGCGTGCACCTCCATGCAGATGCACCTCCAGGTCACCCCGGCGCGCTTCGCCGCGGTGTGGAACGCCGCGCAGGCGGTGGCCGGCCCCCAGGTGGCGCTCGGCGCCAACTCCCCCTTCCTGTTCGGCCGCGAGCTGTGGCGGGAGACCCGGCCCACGCTCTTCCAGCAGGCCACCGACACCCGCCCCGAGGAGCTGCGCGCCCAGGGCGTGCGCCCGTTGACCTGGTTCGGCGAGCGCTGGATCGACTCCGCGTACGACCTCTTCGCCGAGAACGTGCGCTACTTCCCTTCCCTGCTGCCCATCTGCGAGGACGAGGACCCGCTGCACGTCCTCGACGAGGGCGGGGTGCCGCAGCTGAAGGAACTGACCCTCCACAACGGGACGATCTACCGCTGGAACCGCCCGGTGTACGAGGTCGTCGACGGGGTGCCCCATCTGCGGGTGGAGAACCGGGTGATGCCCGCCGGGCCCACCGTCGCGGACGTGCTCGCCAACACCGCCTTCTACTACGGACTCGTACGCTCCCTCGCCGAGGCGCCGCGGCCGGTGTGGAGCCGGCTGCCCTTCGCGGCCGCCGCGGGGAACTTCGACGCCGCGTGCCGGTACGGCATCGAGGCGACGTTCACCTGGCCCCGGCCGGGGCGCGGCAACGGCCTGGCGGAGGTCGGGGCCGTCGAACTCGTCCTGGACGAGCTCCTGCCGATGGCCGCCGCAGGACTCGACGCCTGGGGGATCGATCCGGTGGACCGGGACCACTACCTCGGCATCATCGAGGGCCGCTGCCGCAACCGCATGAACGGCGCCGAGTGGCAGGCCGCCGCCTTCCACCAGGAAGTGGAGCGCGGGCTGGACCGGCAGCGCGCTCTGGCCGCGATGACCCTGCGCTACTGCGAGCTGATGCACTCCGGCGCCCCCGTGCACGAGTGGCCGCTGGAACGCTGAGCCGCCGCCCGCGCCGCCGGGCCCATGAGGCAGGATGGCGCGGGTGGAGGACTGTGTGGACAGGAATTCGGTGGGGCACGGCGGGTCCGGCACCGGGGCGCCGGAGCGGCTCGCCCCGCGCACGCTGCGCAGCGAGACCCTCCTGGTGCTCGCGCTGTCGCTGGGCGCGAGCGCGGTCTCGGCGCTGATCAGCTTCGTCGGGTCACTGACCAGGCCCGGCGGGCTCAAGGACCAGGCGGCCACTCTCGTCGGCTCGCAGGCGCCTGGCCGTCCGTGGCTGGACCTGGCCTGGCAGCTGTTCGGCGTCGCCACCGCGCTCGTCCCGGTCGCGCTCGTCGCCCACCTGCTGGCCCGTGAGGGCACGGGCATGCCCGCCATCGGCTTCGACCTGCGCCGCCCGCGCACCGACGTGCTGCGCGGCGCCGTCCTGGCGGCGGCCATCGGCGGCACCGGACTGCTGTTCTACCTGGGCGCGCGCGCCTCCGGGTTCAACCTGACGGTCGTGCCGGAGTCGTTGCCCGACGTCTGGTGGAAGATCCCCGTCCTGATCGCCTCCGCGATCCAGAACGCGGTGCTCGAAGAGGTCGTCGTCGTCGGCTATCTCCTGCGCAGACTCGGGCAGTTGGGCTGGACATCGGTCGGCGCGCTGGCGGCCAGCAGTGTGCTGCGCGGCTCGTACCACCTCTACCAGGGCATCGGCGGGCTCATCGGGAACATGGCGATGGGCGTCGTCTTCGTCCTGCTCTACCGGCGATGGGGCCGGGTGGGGCCGCTGGTGGCGGCCCACGCCCTCATCGACATCGTGGCCTTCGTGGGGTACGCGCTGCTCGCCGGGAAGGTCGGCTGGCTGCCGACCGGCTGACGCAGGCCCAGGGGCTGACGCCGGCCTACGGGCGGGCGTGCAGCTCGCCGTCGATCACGGTGACCGCACGGCCGCTGAGGCGCACCCGGTCGCCGCCGAGCGCCGTGCGCACCAGGCCGGAGCGCGCCGAGGCCTGCAGCCCGGTCAGCTCCTCCCGGCCGAGGCGCCGCGCCCAGAAGGGCGCGAGGGCGGTGTGGGCGCTGCCGGTGACCGGGTCCTCGTCGATGCCGACGGCGGGGAAGAAGCCGCGGGAGACGAAGTCGTAGCCGCAGGTCGCCGGGGTCTCGGCGGCGGCGGTCACGATGAGGCCGCGCTTGGAGGGCAGGGCGGCGACGGCGGCGATGTCGGGCGTGAGCGCGCGCACGGTCTTCTCGTCGACGACTTCCACCAGCAGGTCGCCCACGTCCTCGCCGGTCTCGTGCACCGAGAGCACCTCGGCGCCGATCGCCGCGGCGATCTCCTCCGTGACGTCGACCGGGGTGAGCGGGGCGACGGGGAAGTCCATGGTGATGGTGCCGTCCTCGCCGGCGGCCGCGGTGAGGACGCCGGAGCGGGTGCCGAACCGCACCGGGCCGCGGGCGGCGCCCGTGTCGTGCAGGATGTGCGCGGTGGCGAGGGTGGCGTGCCCGCACATGTTCACCTCGGCCCTGGGGGTGAACCAGCGGAGGGCCCAGTCTGTGTCCGGGGCGCCGGGCGTGGGGTGGGCGAACGCGGTCTCGGAGAGGTTGACCTCCGCTGCCACGAGCTGGAGCCAGCCGTCCTCGGGGAAACTGTCCGCGTCCAGCAGCAGCACGCCCGCGGGGTTTCCGGCGAAGGGACGGTCGGTGAAGGCGTCGACGATACGGATCCGCATGCCGCGACCCTACGGAGGCCAGGAGGCGACCGGCCAGGGCCAATCCAGGGGGTGTGGCCTGCAGGGTGGGTGCCGCCACCGGGCCGCGGGCCCGAACCGACCCGTCCGCGCCTGCTCGGGGCCGCGCCGGGTCGGTTTGCGGGCGGTGGTGTGACGGCGGGATGCGGGC
>NZ_JBYIQP010000158.1:0-4893 GCF_057707665.1 Actinacidiphila sp. bgisy167
GACTTCCCTGAGCCGTGCGCGTGCCGGGGGTGACGGCCGTGGTGGGGTCGGCCGTCACCCCCGGGTCAGGCCGCCGGTCGCAGGACCACCGGCAGGGTACGGTGGCCGTTGGAGATGAACGACACCTGCGGCAGGACCTCGGAGGTCCCGAGCGCCATGTCGGGGAAACGGTCGAACAGGGCCGCCAGAGCGATCCGCGCCTCCATACGGGCCAACGGCGCCCCCAGGCAGTAGTGCACGCCGAAGCCGAAGGCCACGTGATCCTTGCGCGTGGGGCGCTGGACGTGGAAGGCGTCGGCGTCCGGGCCGTGGTGCCGGAGGTCGCGCCCCGCGCCGGCGAAGGCGATCATGATGGCGTCGCCCTTGGCGATAACGACCCCGGCGATCTCGATGTCCTCCACGGCGTAGCGCAGGATGGAGTGGGCCCCGGGCGCTTCCAGGCGCAGGGTCTCGTCGATGACGTCGTCCCAGTCGGCGCGGCCCTCGCGGACCAGGGCCAGTTGCTCGGGGTGGCTCAGCAGTCTGTGCACCGCGTGGTCGAGCAGGTTGACCGTGGTTTCGTAGCCCGCGGTGAACAGCAGGATGAGGTTGTCGGCCAGTTCCTTCTCGGTCATCTGGCCCGCTGCCTGGGCCTCGATGAGCGCGCAGGTCAGGTCGCCGGCCGGCTCGGCCCGTTTGCGGGCGATGAGTTCGGTGAGTGCGACGTACAGCTCCTGACCGTTGACCTGCGCCTGCTCCAGGGTGGCCGTGGTGGAGAAGAAGCCCTTGATGATCCGTTGGAAGCGGCCGCGCGCTTCGACGGGTATGCCGAACAACTCGCAGGTGACCTGCAGCGGCAGCGAATGGGCGAAGCCCTCGCGGAGGTCGACTTCCGCCCCCGGGGGCTGCTCGGCCAGCGCGTCCAGGATCTCGGCGGTCAGCGCCTCGATCCGCGGCTGCAGGGTGGCCACCCGGCGGGCGGTGAAGGCCGAGGCGACCGGCTTGCGCAAGCGCGAGTGGTCGTCGCCGTAGGCGGTCACCATGTTCTGCACGGAGACCCAGATGGCCAGCGGCCACTCGGTGCCGACGCTTCCATCGATCCAAGCGGGCCAGTGCTGGTAGGCGTCCTTGGAGACGCGGGGATCGAGGAGCAGCGCCCTGATCTCCTCATGTCCGGTGACGGACCAGGCCAGAACTCCGCTCGGCAATTCCACTTGCTGGACCGGCCCCTCGGCGCGAATTCTGGCGATCTCCCCATGGATGTCCTGACCGGACGCGTCTATGGCGTACTTGCATGATGGAGGTCCTGCCACTTCCACCCCTTATGGACGTGTTCCCGCAATTACGGGACTACGACGAGCCAGCGGTAGTTGATCATATGGGAATGTGGCGTGAGCGGGGCAACCCACAGGGAAATCCGGATCCGGACTTTCCGGATCCGGACTCGTGACCCGGCAGGGAGCATTAGGCCGTGTGTCAGTCCGCAGCCGCGCTGGCGGCCGTCTCAGGCGGCGCCGGGTCGACGGGCGGCAGAACCACGGGGCGCCGACTGCGGGCGAAGCGCCGCATCACAGGTCGCTCCACCCCCACGTACAGGATCCAGCCCGCCACAAAGGTGGCCAGGAAAAAGCCGACGAACACCACCGTGGCCACCGGCGTCCCGTACCGGGCGCTGTGGCCCACCATGTTGCGGCCGTAGAAGACGGTGATGCCCTGGCACAGGTAGAACCCGAAGGACACCTCGCCCAGCCAGGTCATGGTCCGCCCGCCCAGCCGGCCCGACCGGCCCGCCACATCCCGCTGCACCGCCGAGATGATCAGCGCGCAGATCGGAAGGATCATCGTCACGTTGAAGACCAGGACGAACGGGACGTACAGCTGGACCACGAAGCCGACCAGGCACAGCGCCACGGCGGCGGGCATCGGCACCGGGATGTCGCGTCCGGCGCGCACGGCCAGCGCCAGCAGCGCCCCGATCACGAACTCGGGAAGGCGTAGCGGAGGCAGGAAGTCGCCGAACCAGAACTGCAGATTGGACACTCCGAAGGAGGTCTTCGGTGTGTCGGGCACCACCCAGGCCGTCGCCGCCTGGACGGCGACCATCACCACCATGAGCCCGGCGATCCACCCCCACAGGTGCCGGACCGGGATCCTCCTGAGGCCGTCGATCACCAGCGGGAACAGGACGTAGAACAGCAGCTCGCAGCTGAGGGTCCAGGCGACGAGGTTCACGCACATGAACACCGACGGGTCCGGGAACCACGCATGCAGCAGGAACAGGTTCGGCAGCCACGCCTTCGCCGGAATCGAGCCGTCCGCGAGGAAGACCATCACGAAGGCGAAGGTGACCAGGTGCGCTGGGAAGATCTTGAGCAGCCGGCGGCGCCAGAACGCCGTCGCGGGCTCCCCCGGCTTGGCCGACCAGGTGAGCACGAACCCGCTGAGGACGAAAAAGAACGAGACGCCGATCATTCCGGATCGGCCGAAGGTGTCCCCGAGCCACTGTGCGATCGTGTGGTTTGCGAACGGGCTGACCTTCACCGGCGCATTCGGCGGAAGCGGTGAATCGATCAGGGTCATGTGGAACATGAAAACGAGAAGGGCCGCAACGAATCGCAGCCCGGTCAATGAAGGAAGCCGATGTCTTTGGAGGTCGGGAGTCGGCAGAGCCGCCGAGGAAATCATAGGAAGCCTTCCGTTTGGCAGGGTGCGCTCGGCCATTCGCCCAATCCGAGCGACAAAGGCCCCCCGGGGCCGCGAGCGCACCCCCAGAGTGAACTCGACCAGAATTCACCCGTCCAATGAATTCGTTCATACGGAAGGGTTATAAATAGGAGAGCTGTATACGTTGCGAAACAGGAATCGCCGAAATATCACGGTAAATAAGGCATCCGCTGTCAGCGCAGCTCGTCCAGTCCCGCCACGAAGTCCTGCACCACGCTCCGCCGGTCGTTGCGCCGCCACGCCACCGCCAGCTCACTGGGCGCCAGCCCGCTGACCGGACGTGCCACGATCCCTGAGCGCCGGTATAGCTCGACGTTGCCCTCGGCCAGCAGCACCACTCCCTTGCCGGCTTCGACCGCCGCCAGGGTCTCCTCCGCACTCGAAACGACCGCACCGATCCGAGGTTCGCGCCCGCCGCGGTCCTCCAGCGCCAGCCAGAAGTCACGCAGCGGACCGGCACGGTCCGGCAGGGCGATGAAGGGCTCCTCCAGCAGGTCGGCGAAGGCGATCTCCTCCTGCTCCGACAAGGCGTGCCCCGCGGGAAGCGCTGCCCAGCGCCGCTCCCGCGCCACCACCCGGACCGAGAACTGCTCGGCATCGGGAAGCGGGAGCCACACGAAGGCGATGTCTACCTCGCCCTTCGTCAGCCCCACACTCGGATCCGCCCAGCCGACGTGCCGGAACCGCAGCTGCAAGTCCGGCCACTTGGACTCGAAGGTCCGCCGCCCCCGCTGGACCAACCCCCGGCCCACACTCGTCGAAAGACCGACGGTCAGCACCGCGTGGGCGTCAACCGCCGCGTCCGCCACCGCCCGCTGCGCCTGGTCCCACCGCTGGGTGATCTCCCGCGCCGCCGGAAGGAGCGCCGCGCCCGCCGGTGTCAGCCGCACCTCACGCCAGGCCCGCTCGAACAAGGACGTCCGCAGGCCCATCTCCAACTGACGCATCTGTTTGCTCAGCAACGACTGCGAAACGAAGAGCCGCTCCGCCGCCCGCTGGAAGCTCAGCTCCTCCGCGACAGCCAAAAAGTACTTGAGATCCCGTAGGTGAGCGTCCATAGCACATGGTTATCACAAGAGATCTTAGACAGGGGAGGCCGTTCCCGCCGAGGATGAGAGGGTCTCAACTCGCTTGGAGGCGACGAAGAATGAGGGCTCCCGACTTCGACCCGACCAACCCGGCCATCGATCCCAGGGATCGCGTCGCACTCGTCACCGGAGGAAACCGGGGCATCGGCCACGAGGTCTGCTCCCAGCTCGCCCGGCTCGGCCACACCGTCCTGCTCACAGCCCGCAACCTCCCCGCCGCCGAACGCGCCGCCGGTGCCATGGCCGCCACGGGCCTCGACGTCCGCCCCCTGCGACTCGACGTCCGCGACGCCGACACCCTCAAACGGGCGGCCCACCACGTCGGCGAGGAGTTCGGACGGCTCGACGTCCTCGTCAACAACGCCGCCATCCACTACGACAGCTGGCAGCGTCCGTCCTCCGCCCGCATGTCCGTCGTCACCGAGGCGTTCGAGACCAACCTCTTCGGCGCCTGGCGCACCGTCGAGGCCTTCGTCGACCTCCTGCGCGCCGCCGAGCACCCCCGCATCGTCAACGTCAGCAGCGAGGCCGCCTCCCTGACCAACATGGGCAGCGGCGCCCCCGCCTACACCGCCTCCAAGACCGCCCTGAACGCCCTCACCCGCATGCTCGCCGCCGACCTCCGCCACGAGGGCTTCCTCGTCAACTCCGTCTGCCCGGGCTGGGTCGCCACCGACATGGGCGGCCCCGGGGGCCGCCCCGTCGAGGCCGGCGCTGCCAGCGTCGTCTGGGCCGCCCTCCTCCCCGACGACGGTCCTACCGGCGACTTCTTCCGTGACGGCCGTCCCCTCCCCTGGTGACCCGGCTTGTCCGGTGCCCTGCGTGCGGGGAGCGAAGCGGCAGCCGCGCTGATGGGACTGCCCCACCTGCACAGCTTCTGCAACGGCCTGGAACTCGACCGCGCCGCTGTCAACGCCGGCCTGCCCCTCCCCCACCCACACCAAGCGGATCACGCGACAGGTGCACGGCCGAGCAGGATTCGAACTCCTCCGCCACCGCATCCTGCTCAGCACATAGGCACCCACCGTCACCACCGACTACGGAAACTTTGTACAGTCCCACCACCTTCACACCGGCCACCACATAGGACTCCTGGTGCGCA
>NZ_JBYIQP010000159.1:0-4823 GCF_057707665.1 Actinacidiphila sp. bgisy167
GCAGGGCCTCCTGCGCCGACGGCGACAGATGCCGCGCGTCCCCCACCAGATCGCTCACACATCATCAACGACCCAGAACCCAAACCGTTTCGGATCAATAGGGCGTGTTTCGAAAAAACATCGTTGCGTTTAACGTCGGTGGCGGGGAGTAATTGTCAAGACTTGTGGATCAGTTGAGGTGGATCAAGCGGCGAAGGTCTCGTCCTGTTCGACGAGGAGGCCGTTCTCGAAGCGGGCGCCGGCTCGGACGAGGGCGACGAGGTGCGGTGCGGTGACCGCTCGCCAGCGGGCCTGGGCGGACTCAACGAGTTTGAAGACCATCGCGAGGGCCGCGGCCGGGCTGCCGGCGCCGCGGGTGACCTTGGTCCTGAAGTTCCCCCGCTGAGCTGGACAGCCTGATACTGGGACGGTTGAGTCCCGGAGGAAGCAGTCCAGATCGTGAGTGGCAAGAGCAACATGAGTAAGCGGTACACGGCCGAGTTCAAGCGGGACGCGATTGCTCTCGTGCGGTCCTCGCCGCATCGGAACGTCACCGAGATCGCCCGGGAGCTGGGAGTGAGCCCCGAGGGGCTGCGGGGCTGGGTCAAGCAGCCGCAGATCGACCGGGGCGAGGGGCCCTCCGGCGCGCTGACCAGCGATGAGCGCGAGGAACTGCGTCGCGTCCGCCGTGAGCTTGCCGAGGTCAAGAAGGCGAACGAGATCCTGGTAAAAGCCGCTGCCTTCTTCGCGAAGGAGATCGTGAAGTAGACACTGTGTGTCTCTTCATCGATGCGGAGAAGGCTACCGAGGCGAACCCCGGTGGCTACAGCGTCGCGCGGCTGTGCCGCGTCCTGGGCATCAACCGCTCCACCTACTACGCATGGCTCGCGTCGCGGCCTGCTGTCGCCGAACGACAGCGCGCCGAGGAGGAGTTGGCCGGTCAAATCCGCGAGATCCACGCCGCTTCCCGGGGAGCTTACGGCGTCCCACGGGTCCACGCCGAGCTCCGGCGGAAGGGCCATGGCATCAACCGGAAGAAGGTCGAGCGGATCATGCGGGAGCGCGACATCCGCGGCATCACCCGCCGCAGGCGCCGCCACCTGACGAAGCCGGACGCCAAGGCCGCGCCGGCCCCGGACCTGGTCGGCCGCGACTTCACCGCCGCCCGGCCAGGCACGAAGCTGGTCGGCGACATCACGTATCTGCCGACCATCGAGGGCTGGTGGTACCTGGCCACCGTCATCGACCTGGCGACCCGCGAGGTGATCGGCTACGCGATGGCCGACCACCACCGTGCCGAACTGGTCACCGACGCCCTGCGCATGGCCGCCGGCCGCGGCGAACTGCAGCCCGGCTGCATCATGCACACCGACCGAGGCAGCGGGTACACCTCCGGCGAATTCCGCAGGGAGATAAGGAGGTTGGGCCTGAGGCAGAGCATGGGAAGAACCGGCATATGCTACGATAATGCCGCAGCCGAGAGCTTCTTCGGACTGCTCAAAGCGGAGATCGGCACCACCGTCTGGGACAGCCGCGAGGCCGCCCGCGCCGACGTCTTCCGCTTCATTGAAGTCGAGTACAACCGCACCAGGCTCCGCAAGCACCCCGAGTTCGGGTACCTCACCCCACTCGAAACCCGAGCCAGGCTGCAGCACGACTTCACCCCCGCAGCGTAAGCAACCGCTGTCCAAGATCAGGGGGGAACTTCACCGGCACCATCCGCCGCCACCTGATCAACATTCCCGCCCGGATCTCCACCGGTGCCCGCCGCCTCACCCTCCACCTGCCCCAAAGCTGGCGCTGGGAGCACGACTTCGCCGACTTGTGGACGGCGGCCGGACAGCGCATGGTCACCTGACCTGCACGACTGCCCTGTCCGCCCACGACCCGAAAGACCTCGGAGACCCCGCCCCGGACGGCCACCCGGCGATCACCGCTGCCCGCATGCCGAGGAAACGCCCAGAACCCGCCCGACACTCCTGATCAGAAATCACGCGGTGGATCGAGGATCAACGGTGGGCCTTTACAAAACCGAGCTGATCAAGCCTCGACGGCCCTGGAAGGCGCTCTCCCAGGTCGAGCTGGCCACCGCCGAGTGGGTCGACTGGTACAGCCATCGACGGCTCCATGGTGAGATAGGCCACGTCCCGCCGGTCGAGTACGAAGCCAACTACTACACCGAACTCGCGAAACCCCAGGTCACCACCACAATCTGAGATCTCCACCGAACCCGGGGCGGTTCGGTTTGCAAATGGGGCGTACCAGCTCATTCCGACCTTCATGGAAATTTTGACAAGCAAGGACGCGATAATGCCCGATTTTACCAAAGTCTGCTTCGCTGTGGAGCCAGACGTGGCCACCGAAATAGAGCAGCTGTCTGATGCGCGGGCGCAGTTGGCCGCTCTCGCCGCGCACTTCGAGCGCCTCGAAGCCACCGTCCCGCAGACTGGCTACCGGCTGCGGGGCCCTGTCTATCCGGCGGTGGACGCTACGGTGCGCTCGGCCTGGGCGGAGGAGGCCGCGCGAGCTGAGCTGCACCTGAGCAGTCTGTCGCCGGCCCGCCGGGAGGTAGTAGAGCGGGAAGCCGGTCAGATCATGAGCGGGCGGCATCAGGCTCCGCCGATCATCCGCCGGGACGCCATCCCAGGAACGACCGCGGGTGACTATCTCGCGTGGCACGACACCATGCGCACGCTGGTCGCCGCGCTCTTGGACCGTGATCCCCGTTCGGACCTGCCCTTGGTCGAGCGGCCGGCGTATCTGTTGTCGGAACGATTGAGGAGGGAATCCGGCTCCCATGCGGTGAGCGGGGGTCCGGCGGGCATGTGGAACCAGGGGGGTCATCGCGCGGTCGTTCCAGCGAGCTCCTCTTCCCGGGCCGGAGAAACCTCGTCCTCACGTCCAGAAAATTCGACAGCGTCGCGGCGCCGCGGACCGGTATTGCGTGGGGACGGGTCCGCGCTCGATAAGGCTATCCAAAATATCGTTAATGCACATGGCGACCGGAGGCAGATATCCGCCGCATCTCAGGCTTGGATTTCCCAAGTCGAAACCGGGGATACCCCGGTGACGCAGTACCAAGCGGCATGGCTGAAAGAAGTTGGGATCAAAGCGGGAAAGATAATGGTGGTGTCAACTGCCATGGAAAGGCACAATAAGGCAGCTTATGCGAGAATCGCTCCAGAGATGGAGCCGTACATTTCGAGAGAAAAACCAGAAGATGGGCTGGAGGATACTGTCGCCAACTACCCGTATATTGCCCATCCTCGCAAAGCGGACGGCTCACTGCCTGATGCTGCCATCGATGAGTCGCGTGCGATATCCCAGTGGGATCTGGATCATGCCATGATCGACCTTAGGCGGAACGCCGTCATCACGGTTCACAACAATGTAGACGATCGCGCGCTGACTCTGGACCAGATGCTCAATTACCCTGAGCTTAAATCGTTCACAGCCTCGCACTCCTCCGAGGGTAAACGATGGGACACGAACGGTGATTTCGGATCGAAAACGCTCGATTATGAGGGCGTTAAAATCACCTTCTATAGTCACAAAGGTGACAAGCTGGCCCAAGACGGCATGCGCCTGACCACGGAAGCGCTCTCCATTTTGAGGAGAGCCGGTTACGCCCTCCCAGGGCAGCTCAATGTATATATTCCAAAATATTACCGCTCCCTCCTGGTTCAAGGAGGGGAAAGGAACGGGAGGAATATTGTCAGGATCGAAGCAACTTCGGCAAGCAGCACGCTGGATAAAGATAGCTTGGCCGAATTCATGGCGCCGGACAACATAGTCATCACGGCCGCGATTCACACTCCGCCTGCGAGCTCTGGGGGGCTGCGCGCGATTTTCGATGAGCTTGTTCGCCCAGAACTCGGCAACGTTATCCACGAGATGTTCCACTGGCTGGCACACCAGCACAATCCCGGCCACGACACGGATCTGGACTTCGCCAATTTCTCCGACAATAAAGCGCATGAATTTATCGCCACATCCGTAAGCACCTACGCAGCCGAGAACCCTGCAGAATTTATAGCCGAATACGCAACTGCGCGACTGTTCGGAGCAAAAACAGACCCAAATCTTGATAGCTTGTACATGACCCTCGGGGGGGCAGTACAGGAGCGGCCAGGTGTCAAGCCGGCATCGCCCACTCCAAGCGAGGAGGAACAGCATGCTCTACAGAGAAAAGTAGCGCGTCTCACCTCCGGGAAACTTCCCGGAGACCCCACTCCGCAACAAATTCGCACAGCGCACAGGCGCTTGTCTGAGTTCGAGACATGGCTGAATATACCCGAACGCGCGGCCCGCATCGCCCAAATCATCCTGGGTGACGCCCACCTTCAGCTTATGCCACCCCCCCCGCCGCAGTCCTCGGCAGGCGGACAGCAAATTTCGACCGCGGGGTCGAGTCGCCAGCACTCACGGACGGTCGAGCTGTTCCATCTGGTCAACTTGGAACTGGGCAAACTGAACAAGGCTCCGAGCACGGTGGAGGCTGTGGCCGCGGCTCACCAGGCGCTATCGCGTTCCCTGAACTACACCAGGAGCGACGTCCGGGCGCAAGCCGGCGCTGTCGCCAGACACCTCTTGGGTCTTCCCCCTGTGGGGCTTCGGGGAGCGGGGCGTACGCAGGACACGGCCGGATCGAACGAGCAGTACACACCGCTGGCTGGATCGTCCAGGCAGCGCACACCGCAGACCCCGGCCGCTGAAAAGGCTGAAGCGGAACTCGTCGACACCAGCCACCCCGGCCGCCAACTGTCCGAAGAACTCGACGAGGAGTTCACCGCGGATAGCGTGCTGGGCCATACGACAAGTTCCCCCCACCGCCTGACCGCCGA
>NZ_JBYIQP010000016.1:0-99094 GCF_057707665.1 Actinacidiphila sp. bgisy167
CTCCCCCTGCCGGATCCAGCGTCATATCGGATGCTGTACGGGCCCTTGTCCCTCGCACGCCACGTACGCCAATTGCTCCACCGGCTCGGATGATATTCGTCCGACACGTCCCACTCGTCGGACCATCGCCCCAGCGCGCCCCTTCACTTAGGGAACCAGCAGGCCCGGCACCCGAGGAAAGGACGTCATGTCGGACACCTCGTGGCTTCGCACCTCCGCAGTCCGGTCGGGGACCACCGTGCCCCCCGCGCCTGGTCTGCTCCCCGCGCTCGTCCCGATGCTGCGCGAGTGGCTGCCCCGGCAGCGGTGGTTCGCCGGGAAGGGACGGCCGATCAGCGGCTTCGGGCTGGTCTCGGCCACCGAGCTGCTGCCGGCCGACGGGCGGCTCGGCGCCCCCGGTCTCCTTCATCTGCTGCTCGACGTCCACCACGACGCGCGGGAGGGGGCGTCCGGCGCCGGGCACCGGCTCGGGCAGGGGCAGCCGACCGACACCTACCAGCTGCTGCTCGGCACCCGGGCGCTGCTGCCACCCGCGCTGGCGCCCGCCCTCGTCGGTCACGCCGTCGGCGGGCCCCTGGACGGCCTGACCATCTACGAGGCCCTGCACGACCCGCGCCTGACGTCCCTGCTGCTGGAGCGGCTGCGCGCCCCCGGCCGCACCGGGCACCTGCGTTTCGGCTCCGAGCCGGGCGCGGCGATCCCGGCGGGGCTGGCACCACGGCTGTCCACCGCCGAGCAGTCCAACAGCTCGGTCATCTACGGCGACACCTTCATCCTCAAGCTGTTCCGGCGCGTCGCCCCGGGTCCCAACCCCGACCTGGAGCTCTCCCTGGCCCTGGCGCGGGCCGGCTCGCGGCGCGTCGCGGCGCCCGCCGCCTGGTTCGAGGCGCTCGGCCTGTACGACGAACCCGCCACGCTCGGCGTGCTGCAGCGCTTCCTGCCCGGTTCTGCCGGCGCGTGGGAACTCGCCCTGCAGGCCGTGGAGGACGGCAGCGACTTCTCCGGCGAGGCGCACGCGCTGGGACGCGCCACCGCCGAGGTCCATCTGGCGCTGGCGCGCGCCCTGCCGACGAGCACCCTGCGGCGTCCGCAGATCGAACTGCTCGCCGCCGCCATGGCCGCACGCCTGGACGCCGCCGCGGCGGCGGTGCCCGCTCTGCGGCCGTACCGCGCGGCGCTGCGGGCCGCCTTCGACGACCTCGCCGCGCTCGGCGCGCGCGGCACGGTGCTGGCCGCGCAGCGCGTGCACGGCGACCTCCACCTCGGGCAGGCGCTGCGCACCCGTCCCGGGGGGTGGGTGCTGATCGACTTCGAGGGCGAGCCGGCCCGGCCGCTGCCCGAACGCCGCCGTGCCGCTCCCCCGGTGCAGGACGTCGCCGGGATGCTGCGCTCCTTCGACTACGCCGCCCGGCACCACGACCCGTCCGCCGCCGAAGCGCCCGAGTGGGCGCGGACGCAGCGCGCCGCCTTCTGCGCGGGCTACGCGGAGGCCGCCGGGACCGATCCACGGGACGAGCCCGTCGTGATACGGGCCTTCGAGACCGACAAGGCCGTCTACGAAGTGCTCTACGAGGCCAGGCACCGGCCCGCCTGGCTCTCCATCCCCATGGCCGCGGTGCGCCGCCTCGCGCAGCCCCCGCACGGCCGCACCCCCTGACCGGGCATCCCGCGCCCATCCGAGGAGGACCTGATCGTGACCGATCGCCAGCCGTTCCCCGACGCCATCCCCGGCCCGGGCGGAAAGGGGAGTGCCCGCGCCGCACGTTCCGAACACGGCAGCGGGTCCGAGGGCTCGGCTCCCCCGCCGCCCCCCGTCGACCCGCTGATCCCCCCGGCCCCGGCCGCCGGGGCGCGCGGGGCCGCCGGCGCGAAGCGCGCACGCGGGGGCACGTCCGAAGGCGCCAAGCCCGGGGCCACGGGCGCCCGGCCGCCCGCGAAGCGCCCGCAGCCGGACCCCACCGGCTCCTCCGAGGCCGCCGCACGCGGCTACGACAGCACCGGGCGCGGACGGCGGCCGGCTTCCGGCGCCGCTCCGCGTCCCGCGCCGGAAGCCGGCCGGCAGGCACCGCCGCCCGCGCCCGGGGTCGCGGTCGCCGCGGGCCCCGCGGCCGGCGATGTTCCGCCGGCCCCCGGGCTCGACCCGGGCGAGCGCCGGCGCCTGCTGGACGGCTCCCACCACGACCCGCACGCCCTGCTCGGCGTCCATCGCGTGACGGACGGCCTGGCCTTCCGCGCGCTGCGGCCCTACGCGCGCAGCGTGGCCGTCGTCACCGCCGACGGGGCCCGCACGGCGCTGCACCACGAGGGCGACGGGCTGTTCAGCGGCGTGCTGCCGCTGACGGAGGTCCCCGAGTACCGGCTGGCCGTCGCCTACGACGGCGACGAGCGCGAGGTGCACGACCCCTACCGCTTCCTGCCCGCCCTCGGCGAGCTCGACCTGCACCTGATCGCCGAGGGACGGCACGAGCAGCTGTGGCGGGCGCTGGGCGCCGAGCCGATGACCCACCAGGGGGTCGCCGGCACCCGCTTCACCGTGTGGGCGCCCAACGCCCGCGGGGTGCGGGTGGTCGGCGACTTCACCTGCTGGGACGGCACCGCCTTCCCGATGCGCTCGCTGGGCTCGTCCGGCGTCTGGGAGCTGTTCCTGCCCGAGGTCGGCGAGGGGCAGCGCTACAAGTTCGAGGTCTGCGGCGCGGACGGCGGACGGCGGCTCAAGGCCGATCCGATGGCCCGCCGCACCGAGGAACCGCCGGCCACCGCCTCGATCGTCACCGTCTCCCGCCACGAGTGGCGGGACGCCGACTGGATGGCCTCGCGCGGGCGGCTGCCGGTGCACGAGGCCCCCTTCTCGGTGTACGAGGTGCACCTCGCCTCGTGGCGGCCGGGGCTGTCCTACCGCGAACTGGCCGAGCAGCTCCCCGCGTACGTGCGCGATCTGGGCTTCACGCATGTGGAGCTGATGCCGGTCGCCGAGCACCCCTTCGGCGGCTCCTGGGGCTACCAGGTCACCTCGTACTACGCCCCGACCGCCCGGATGGGCACCCCGGACGACTTCCGGTACCTGGTGGACGCGCTGCACCGGGCGGGCATCGGCGTGATCATGGACTGGGTGCCGGCCCACTTCCCCAAGGACGACTGGGCGCTGGCGGGCTTCGACGGCACCAACCTCTACGAACACCCCTGGCGCGGCGAACATCCCGACTGGGGAACCCTGGAGTTCGACTTCGGCCGCACGGAGGTCCGCAACTTCCTGGTGGCCAACGCGGTCTACTGGTGCGAGGAGTTCCACATCGACGGACTGCGGGTGGACGCCGTCGCCTCGATGCTCTACCTCGACTACTCGCGCGAGGACGGCGAGTGGGCGCCGAACGTCCACGGCGGCCGCGAGGACCTCGACGCCGTCGCCTTCCTGCAGGAGATGAACGCGACGGTCTACCGGCGCTGCCCCGGCGTCGTCACCATCGCCGAGGAGTCCACCGCCTGGGACGGCGTCACCCGGCCCACCCACCACGTCGGCCCGACCGGCTTCGGCGGGCTGGGCTTCGGTCTGAAGTGGAACATGGGCTGGATGCACGACTCGCTGGAGTACATCAAGCACGAGCCGGTGCACCGCAAGTACCACCACAACGAGATGACCTTCTCGATGGTGTACGCCTACAGCGAGAACTACGTCCTGCCGATCTCGCACGACGAGGTCGTCCACGGCAAGGACGCGCTGGTGGCCAAGATGCCCGGCGACTGGTGGCAGCAGCGCGCCAACCACCGCGCGTACCTCGGATTCATGTGGGCACATCCGGGCAAGCAACTGCTCTTCATGGGGCAGGAGTTCGCGCAGGGCGCCGAATGGCACCACGAACACGGGCCGGACTGGTGGCTGCTGGACGAGACGTACTCCGCGGCGGGCGACCACTGCGGCGTACGGGACCTCGTCCGGGACCTCAACACCCTGTACCGGGCCACGCCGCCGCTGTGGCAGCGCGACACCACCCCGGACGGCTTCTCCTGGCTCGACGGCGGCGCGGCCGAGGACAACGTCTTCTCCTTAATCCGCATGGACGCCGGGGGCGACCCTCTGGTCGCGGTCAGCAACTTCTCGCCGGTCGTCCGGCACGGCTACCGGATCGGCGTGCCGGACGGGGTGGAGGCGCTGCGGGAGGTGCTCAACACCGACGCCGCGGGCTACGGCGGGAGCGACGTCACCAACCCCGAGCCGCTGAAGTCCGAGCCGGTCCCCTGGAACGGCCGCGGCCAGAGCGTGCAGCTCACCCTGCCGCCGCTGGCCACCGTCTGGCTGCGGCCCGCCTGACCGGACGCCGTCCCGGGCCGCCGGGTGCGGCCCGCCCGCGCCCCTCGGGTGCGGGCGGGCCCGCCCGTGTCACGGCGGGACGAGACCTCGCCCCGCGTCGGCGTCAGCCGCCGCCGCGCGCGTGCTCCGGCGCGGGCCGCCCGTCGCGCGGCCCCCACGCCTCGATCACGGCCTCCGCCGGATGGCAGCCGAGGACGTACTCCCGCACCCACGGCGCGGCGCCGTCGAAACCCGACTCCGCGACGATCCGGGCGGCCGCCGCCTCACGGTCGTAGACCGTGCGCCGCAACTGGACGCCGCCCGCGCCCAGGAGTGCCCAGTGGGCGCCGCCGCGGCCGTACGGCATGCCCACGCTTCCTGGGTTGACGACGAGCCGGCCGTGGACGATCCGCGCGTACGGCATGTGCGTGTGCCCGCAGACCACGGTCTCCACCTCCGGGGCGACGCCGGACATCACCTCGGCCCAGCGTTCGGCACGGGAGTCGACGAGCACGATCTCCTCGTCGTCGCGCGGGGTCGCGTGGCAGAACAGCGTCCGGCCCGGGCCGTCGACCTCCAGCTCCAGGGTGTCCGGGAGCCCGGCCAGCAGCGCCGCCTGGTCCTCGCTGAGCCGCCGCGCCGCCCAGTCCGACTCGGGGTACCCGGTCGCGGCGCCCGTACGGCGGTGCTCGACCAGTTCCCGGTCCGCGTTGCCGCGGATCCACAGGGCGCGCCCGCCGAGGGCGCGCAGCGCGTCGAGAGTGGGCGCCGGCATCGGCCCTGCCGCGTGGTCCCCGGTGAGGACCACCCGATCGGCGGCGCGGACGTCGGGCTCGGCGAGCACGGCCTCCAGGGCGGGCAGATTGCCGTGGACGTCGGACAGGACCGCGACTCGTCTCAGCACACCCCTCACTCTGCCCGCCTCCGGGGCATGTTGCGCCGGGCGTTCGCCGAGGGCGTGACGGCCGGACCACCGAGGGCGTGACGGCCGGACCACCGAGGGCGCCCGCGGGGAGCGCGAGTTCGGCCGGACGCCCTGTACCGGCTGGGTACGGCAGGACGTGTACCTCCGGGAGCGCGTCCAGGTGCAGTCCGCGCCGGCCGTCGCGGCCTGGGCGCAGCTGCGCCGGTACAGCCCGCCACGGCCGCCGCGCGTACCGGATGGCGGCGGACGAACCGGAGCTTGTGCGGGTGCGGTCGGCGTCGCTGGACCTGGACGACCCGCATGCCGAGGCCTGCGGCCCCGGCTCACCCGGGACGCGGAGGACGCGGTGTCATGGGAGCACACCACCTGGCGGGCGCGGCGCGAGATGCGCGCGGGAGCACACCAAGGGTCCCGCCGGGCGGAGGGGATCCGCCCGACGGGATGGTGACGGATGGTCAGGCCGTCGCCACCGGCTCCTTGCCGGATGCCGCCGGAGCGGCGGGCTCGGTGGCGGCGCCGTGGCCGTGGTCGATGAGCGTGGTCTCGTCGAAGGGCAGCTCGCCGGCGAAGACGCGCTGGGCCTGCTCGCGGTCGAACTCCTTGGTCCAGGTGCCGATCAGCACCGTGGCGACGGCGTTGCCCGCGAAGTTGGTGACCGCGCGCGCCTCGCTCATGAAGCGGTCGATGCCGACGATGAGGCCGACGCCGTCGACCAGGGCCGGCTTGTGCGACTGGAGCGCCCCGGCCAGGGTCGCCAGGCCCGCGCCGGTGACGCCGGCGGCGCCCTTGGAGGCGACCATCATGAACAGCAGCAGGGTGATCTGCTGGCCGATGGCGAGCGGCTGGCCCATCGCGTCGGCGATGAACAGCGAGGCCATGGTCAGGTAGATCATGGTGCCGTCGAGGTTGAAGGAGTAGCCGGTCGGCACGGTGATGCCGACGACCGGGCGGCTGACGCCCAGGTGCTCCATCTTGGCGATGAGGCGGGGCAGCGCCGACTCCGAGGAGGAGGTGGAGACGATCAGCAGGAACTCCCGGCCGAGGTACTTCAGGAGCTGGAAGAGGCTGATCCCGGCGATGAAGCGGAGCATCAGGCCGAGGACGACCACGACGAAGATCAGGCAGGTGACGTAGAAGCCCAGCATGATCGTGGCGAGGGCCTTCAGGGCGTCCACGCCGGCCGAGCCGACGACCGCCGCGATCGCGCCGAAGGCGCCGATCGGAGCCGCCCACATGATCATCGACAGCACGCGGAAAACCAGCTTCTGGATGTGGCCGATGCCGCGCAGGACCGGCTCGCCCGCCGTGCCCAGGGCCTGCAGGCCGAAGCCGACCAGCAGCGCGACCAGCAGGGTCTGCAGCACCTGGCCCTCGGTGAAGGCGGAGACAAGGGTGACCGGGATGATGCTCAGCAGGAAGTCCGGCAGGGTCTCGGCCGGGGCGTCCTTGGCCTGCGCCTGCCCCACGTCCTTGAGCGCGTCGGTCAGGTGCAGTCCGTCGCCGGGTTGGAGGATGTTGCCGACCACCAGGCCGATGGCGAGGGCGACGAAGGACATCACCACGAAGTAGCCGAGGGCGAGGCCGCCGACCCTGCCGACCTTGGCGGCCTTGCGGACCGACCCCACGCCGAGCACGATCGTGCAGAAGATGATCGGCGAGATCATCATCTTGATCAGGTTCACGAAGCCGGTGCCGATGGGCTTCAGTTCGACGGCCGCGTCGGGCGCCACCATCCCGAGCACGGCGCCGGCGATCGCGGCGACGAGCACCGCGATGTACAGGAAGTGGGTGCGGTCTCTGCGACCCTGGGTACGGCTCTGTACCGGCACTGACACCTTCGTCTCCTCGGTCCATCCGGACGCCGTCCCAGGACGCCCGCGATCGGATAGGTCCCGGTGACTATGCGCCGTGCCGTGAGCCAGGTCACGTTTGCGTTCATTGTGTTCGCGGCACCTGTGCACACTGGTGGGCATGCCGCTTCCGACCCGCTTCCGCCGCCCCCGGCCGCGCCGCCGCGCGCACAGCCTGGCCGGCCAGTTGTTCGCGATGCAGGTGGTCATCGTGGCCATGGTGGTCGCGGGCATCGCGGCGCTCGTCTACGCGGGCACCGCCGCCCGCGCGCGGGACGCCGCGCGGGACCGGGTCACGGCCGCGGCGCGGGCGGTGGCCGACGCGCCCTCGGTCGCGGCGGCGATCCGCGGCGCTGACCCCACCGCCGCGCTCCAGCCGTACGCGGAGCAGGTCCGGCGGGACGCCGGGGTGTCCTTCGTGACCATCATGAGCCGGGACGGCATCCGCTGGACGCACCCCGAGACCGCCCAGATAGGCCACCGCTTCCTCGGCCACATAGAACGCGCCCAGCACGGCGAGACCTTCACCGAGACCTACACCGGCACGCTGGGCGCGTCCGTGCGCGTGGTCACCCCCGTCCTCGACGACGGCCGGATCGTCGGCCTGGTCAGCGTCGGCATCACGGTGGAGACCATCACCGGTCAGGTGCGCGACCAACTGGTGGTGGTCATCGGGATAGCCGCGGCGGCCCTGGTGGTCGGCGGCCTCGGCACCTACCTCGCCAACGCCCGGCTGCGGCGGCACACGCACGGCATGGCCGCGGACGAGCTGAGCCGTATGTACGACTACCACCAGGCGACCCTGCACGCGGTGCGCGAGGGCCTGATCCTGCTGGACGCGGCCCGCAGGGTCGCGCTGTGCAACGACGCCGCCCGCGAACTGCTGGGCCTGCCCGGCAACGTGGTCGGCTCGTACGTCGCCGGCCTCGGGCTGCCCGCCTCGCTGACCGGCGCGCTGCTGGCGGCCGAGCCGCGGGTGGACGAGGTGCACCTGACCGCGGAGCGGGTGGTGGTCGTCAACACCTCGCCGGTGAGCGGCGGGGAGCGCCGCGGCACCGTGGTGACCCTGCGGGACCACACGGACCTGCAGTCGCTCACCGGTGAGCTGGACTCCGTGCGCGGCTTCGCCGAGGCGCTGCGCTCTCAGGCCCACGAGGCCTCCAACCGGCTGCACGCGGTCGTCTCGCTCATCGAACTCGGCCGGGTGGAGGACGCGGTGGAGTTCGCCACCGCCGAACTGCAGCTCGCCCAGGCGCTGACCGACAGCGTGGTGGCGGCGGTGGCGGAACCGGTGCTGGCCGCGCTGCTGCTGGGCAAGGCTGCCGAGGCGAACGAGCGCGGCGTGGAGCTGACGGTCACCGAGGACAGCCGTATCGACGACGGCGTGCTGCCTGCCGCACTGACCTCCCGGGATCTCGTCACCCTGCTGGGCAACCTGATCGACAACGCCCTGGACGCCGCCATCGAGGGGGCCGCGCTGACGACCGCGCGCCCGCACGTCGAGGTCACCGCCCGGGCCGACGACGGCGAGTTGCTGCTGCGGGTCACCGACAGCGGGCGCGGGGTGGACCCGGCGGTGGTGCGCGAGGTCTTCCGGCGCGGCTGGACGACCAAGAGCCACGGGCACGGCCTCGGGCTCGCGCTCGTCGCGCAGACCGCCCGGCGTGCGGGCGGCGCCGTGGACCTGGACCGGGCGGTGGGCGGCGGCGCCTCCTTCACCGTACGGTTGCCGCTGCACAGGGAGGTACCGACATGATCAAGGTGCTGGTCGTCGAGGACGACCCGGTGGCCGCGGACGCCCACCGGCTGTACGTCGAGCGGCTGCCGGGGTTCACGGTCGCGGCGGTCGCCCACTCCGGGAGCGCCGCCCTGCGCGCGCTGGACCGGCACCAGGTGGACCTGGTCCTGCTCGATCTCAACCTGCCCGACGGGCACGGGCTGCAGGTCGTGCGCACGCTGCGGGCGGCCGGGCACACCGCCGACGTGGTGGCGGTGACCTCGGCCCGGGATCTTGGCGTGGTGCGGCAGGCCGTCTCGGTCGGGGTGGTGCAGTACCTGCTGAAGCCCTTCACCTTTCCCACGCTTCGCGACCGGCTGCAGCGCTGGGCGCGCTATCGCGACGGGCTCGCCGGCGGCGAGGCCTCCGGGCAGGACGAGGTGGACCGCGCCCTGGCGGCCCTGCGCGGCCCGGAGGGCTCGGTGCTGCCCAAGGGCCTCAGCGCCCCCACCCTGGAGGCGGTGACGGCGGCGCTGCGCGAGGCGGAGCGGGGCCTGTCGGCGAACGCGGCGGCCCAGGCCGTCGGCGTCTCCCGGATCACGGCCCGCCGCTACCTGGAGCACCTGGTGGAGACCGGCCGCGCGGTCCGCGCCCCGCAGTACGGCCAGGTCGGCAGGCCCGAACTCACCTACCGCTGGGCGCCGCAGCACCGCGCCTGAACCGTCCGCGCACACGGCCCCGTCGAGGCGACGGCCCGTCAGAAGACCACGGCCGCCTCCTCCATCCGGTCCTCGGGCACCCGCTTGAGCACCATCACCGCGTCGGCGAGCGGCACCAGTTCCACCGCGGTGCCGCGCAGCGCCGTCATGCACCCGAAGGCGCCCTTGTGCGCGGCCTCCACGGCGTGCCACCCGAAGCGGGTGGCCAGCACGCGGTCGTACGCCGTGGGCACCCCGCCGCGCTGGACGTGCCCGAGGATGACCGGGCGGGCCTCCTTGCCCAGGCGCTGCTCCAGCTCGACGGCGAGCCGCGCGCCGATGCCGGCGAAGCGCTCGTGGCCGTAGGCGTCGATCTCGCCGTGGGCGTACGGCATCGTGCCCTCGGCGGGGTGCGCGCCCTCGGCCACGCAGATGACGGCGAACTTCTTGCCACGGGCGAAGCGCTCCTCGACCATGGCGACGAGGTCGGCGGGGTCGAAGGGCCGCTCCGGCAGGCAGATGCCGTGCGCGCCGCCGGCCATGCCGGACTCCAGGGCGATCCAGCCGGCGTGCCGGCCCATGACCTCGACGACCATCACCCGCTGGTGTGACTCGGCGGTGGTCTTCAGGCGGTCGATCGCCTCGGTGGCGACGGTGACGGCGGTGTCGAAGCCGAAGGTGCGGTCGGTGGCGGAGATGTCGTTGTCGATGGTCTTGGGCACGCCGACCACCGGCATGCCGGCGTCGGCGAGCAGTCGGGCCGCGGTCAGCGTGCCCTCGCCGCCGATGGGGATGAGCACGTCCAGTCCGTAGCCGGAGCACAGGGTGCGCCAGTTGTCGGCGGCCTCGTGGAGGCGGGCGCGTTCCAGGCGGGAGGAGCCCAGAATGGTGCCGCCCCGGGCGAGGATGCCGCTGACGGAGTTGAGGTCGAGCGCGCGGTAGTGGCCCTCCAGCAGACCCCGGAAGCCGTCCTCGAAGCCGATGACCTCGTCGCCGTGGCAGCTCACCGCGCGGTGGGTCACCGAGCGGATCACGGCGTTGAGTCCCGGGCAGTCGCCGCCGGCGGTGAGGACTCCGATGCGCATGGCGCTCCACGCTCCCTCCGGTCGCGTGTACGGTCGCCTGTTCGCATCGTAGGTCCGCACCGGACCCGCCGCGCGTCATACGCACACCGAACGGTAATGTCAAGAGATGTCCGCCACCCGACTGGGGTGGATCACGCCGGGCAGAAACGGAGAGAGCGCGTGACGCGCAGCGTGTACGTAACCGGTATCGGCAGGGGGGACGGCCGCCAGGTCGTCGAGCTGGGCGTGATGGAACTGCTGTCCCGGCAGGTGGACCGGGTCGGGGTGTTCCGGCCCCTCGTCCACGACACGCCCGACCGGATGTTCGAGCTGCTGCGCAGCCGCTACCGGCTCACCCAGGACCCGGCGACCGCCTACGGGCTGAGCTACGAGGAGGCGGCCGCGCTCCAGGCCGAGCAGGGCCGGGACGCCCTCATCGCGGGCCTGGTGGACCGCTACCACCTGGTGGCCGCGGAATTCCCCACCGTGCTCGTCCTCGGCTCGGACTTCCACGAGACCAACCTCCCCGGCGAGCTCGGCATCAACGCCCGGCTGGCGAACGAGTTCGGCGCCTCGGTGATCCCGGTGATCGGCGGCCGCGACCAGAGCGCCGAGTCGGTCGTGGACGAGGTCCGCAACGCGCACCTGTCGTACAGCGGGCTGGGCTGCGACATCGTCGCCATGGTCGCCAACCGGGTGCCCCCGCAGGTGCTGGAGGAGACCGCGCAGCGGTTGCGCCGGCGGCTGCCGGTGCCCGCGTACGTGCTGCCCGACGAGCCGGCCCTGTCGGCTCCCACGGTCGCCCAGGTCGTCGAGGCGCTCCACGCCGAGGTGCTGCTCGGCGACCACGGCGGCCTGTCCCGGGACGTGATGAACTTCGTCTTCGGCGGCGCGATGCTGCCGAGGTTCATCCAGGCGCTGACGCCGGGCTGCATGGTGATCACCCCCGGCGACCGGGCGGACCTGATCATCGGCTCGCTGGCCGCGCACTCCGCCGGCGCACCGCCCATCGCCGGCATCCTGCTCACCCTGGACGAGGTGCCCGGCCCGGAGATCATGGCCCTGGCGGCCCGGCTGGCCCCCGGCACGCCGGTGCTGTCGGTGCCCGGCGGCAGCTTCCCGACCGCCGCCGAGCTCTTCGCCCTGGAGGCCCGGCTGGGCGCGGCCACCCCCCGCAAGGCGGAGACCGCGCTCGGGCTCTTCGAGAAGCACGTGGACGGCGGTGAGCTGACCGAGCGGCTGTCGGTGGTCCGCGGCGAGCGCGTCACCCCGATGATGTTCGAGCACGAGCTGATCGAACGCGCCCGCTCGGCCCGCCGCCGGGTCGTCCTCCCCGAGGGGGCGGAGGAGCGCATCCTGCACGCGGCCGAGGTCCTGCTGCGCCGGGACGTCTGCGACATCGTCCTGCTCGGCGACGAGGACGCCATCCGCAAGCGGGCCGGCGAGCTCGGCGTCAACCTCGACGTGCCCGGCTGCACCCTGACCGATCCCCAGACCTCGCCGCTGCGCGAGAGCTTCGCCGAGCTCTACGCGCGGTTGCGCGCCCACCGGGGCGTCAGCTACGAGCTGGCGTACGACGTCGTGGCCGACGTCTCCTACTTCGGGACGCTGATGGTGGAGCAGGGACTGGCCGACGGCATGGTCTCCGGCGCCGTCCACTCCACCGCGGCGACGATCCGGCCGGCCTTCGAGATCATCAAGACCTCCCCGGGCGCCTCCATCGTCAGCTCGGTCTTCTTCATGTGCCTGGCCGACCGGGTGCTGGTGTACGGCGACTGCGCGGTCAACCCGGACCCGGACGCCGAGCAGCTGGCCGACATCGCGATCCAGTCCGCCGAGACCGCCGCCCAGTTCGGGGTGCAGCCGCGGGTGGCGATGCTGTCGTACTCCACCGGCACCTCCGGCTCGGGCGCCGACGTGGACAAGGTGCGCCGGGCCACCGAACTCGTCCGGCAGCGGCGCCCGGACCTGCTGGTGGAGGGCCCGATCCAGTACGACGCGGCGGTCGACGCGAAGGTCGCGGCCACCAAGCTGCCGGACTCGGAGGTCGCCGGGAACGCCACCGTGCTGATCTTCCCGGACCTCAACACCGGCAACAACACCTACAAGGCGGTGCAGCGTTCGGCGGGCGCGGTGGCCGTCGGCCCCGTGCTGCAGGGCCTGCGCAAGCCCGTCAACGACCTGTCGCGCGGCGCGCTGGTCCAGGACATCGTCAACACCGTCGCCATCACCGCCATCCAGGCCCAGGGCGAGCGGTGACCGGCCACACCAGGGAAGGCACCGTGACCGCTACCCGCGTCCTCGTCCTCAACTCCGGCTCCTCGTCGGTGAAGTACCAGCTCCTGGACATGGCCGACGGCAGTCGGCCGGCGGCCGGGACCGTCGAGCGGATCGGCGAGCCGGGCGGGGTCGCGGACCACGCCGAGGCGCTGAAGGCCGTCGCGGCCGAACTCGCCGACCGCGGCCTCGGCCTGGACTCCCCCGAACTGGCCGCGGTGGGCCACCGGGTCGTGCACGGCGGCACGCGCTTCACCGAGCCGACGCTGATCGACGACGAGGTGCTCGCCGCCGTCGAGGCGCTGGTGCCGCTGGCCCCGCTCCACAACCCCGCGAACATCACCGGCATCCGGGTCGCCCGCGACCTGCGCCCGGACCTGCCCCAGGTCGCCGTCTTCGACACCGCCTTCCACTCCACCGTCCCCGAACACGCCTACCGCTACGCGATCGACCGGGAGACCGCCGACGCCCACCAGGTGCGCCGCTACGGCTTCCACGGCACCTCGCACGCCTACGTCTCCCGCGCCACCGCGCGGCTGCTCGGCAAGGACCCCGCCGAGGTCAACGTCATCGTCCTGCACCTGGGCAACGGCGCCTCGGCCTCCGCCGTGCGCGGCGGGCAGTGCGTGGAGACCTCGATGGGGCTCACCCCGCTGGAGGGGCTGGTGATGGGAACTCGTTCGGGGGACCTGGACCCCGCGGTGGTCTTCCACCTGGCCCGTGTCGGCGGGATGGCGGTCGACGAGATCGACGCCCTGCTCAACAAGCGCTCGGGCCTGCTGGGCCTGTGCGGTGACAACGACATGCGGGAGATCGCCCGCAGGATGGCCGAGGGCGACGCCGCCGCGCAGCTCGCCTTCGACGTCTACGTCCACCGGCTGCGCAAGTACGTCGGCGCCTACACGGCCGTGCTGGGCCGGGTCGACGCGATCGCCTTCACGGCCGGCGTCGGCGAGAACTCCGCCGCGGTGCGGGCCGCCGCCATGAGCGGCCTGGAGGGCCTGGGCGTCGAGCTGGACCCGGTGCGCAACGCGGTGCGCGGCAGCGCGGCCCGTGTGGTGTCGGCCGCGGGCAGCCGGGTCACGGTGGCGGTCGTCCCCACCGACGAGGAGTGGGAGATCGCACAGCAGGCGTACGCGCTGGTGACCGGCCGGTGACACATGGGAGCCACCCGAAGGCTCTACTCTATGCCCGCCGTCCGCACCGTCCATGCCTCCCCCGCACGGGAAAATTCCGGAGCGGAACAAACCCGATAGGATCGTCCTCATGCGCCGAGCGAAAATCGTCTGCACCCTGGGTCCCGCCGTCGACTCCTACGACCAGCTGAAGACGCTGGCCGAGGCCGGTATGAACGTGGCCCGTTTCAACTTCAGCCACGGCAGCCACGCCGAGCACGAGGAGCGCTACCGGCGGGTGCGCAAGGTCTCCGAGGAGACCGGACGTGCCATCGGCGTGCTGGCCGACCTCCAGGGCCCCAAGATCCGCCTGGAGACCTTCGCGGACGGTCCCGTGGAGCTGGTCGCCGGTGACGAGTTCGTCATCACCACCGAGGACGTCCCCGGTGACAAGACCATCTGCGGCACCACCTACAAGGGCCTGCCCTCCGACGTCCGCGCCGGGGACCCCGTCCTGATCAACGACGGCAACGTCGCGCTGCGCGTGATCGAGGTCGAGGGCCAGCGGGTCCGCTGCCTGGTCGTCGAGGGCGGCGTCATCTCCGACCACAAGGGCATCAACCTGCCCGGTGCCGCGGTCAACGTGCCCGCCCTGTCCGAGAAGGACATCGAGGACCTGCGCTTCGCGCTGCGCATGGGCGTCGACATGGTGGCGCTCTCCTTCGTCCGCGACGCCAAGGACGTCCGTGACGTCCACCGCGTCATGGACGAGGTCGGCCGGCGCGTGCCGGTCATCGCCAAGGTCGAGAAGCCGCAGGCGGTCGACAACATGGAGGACGTCGTCGCCGCCTTCGACGGCGTCATGGTGGCCCGCGGCGACCTGGCGGTGGAGTACCCGCTGGAGAAGGTCCCGATGGTGCAGAAGCGGCTGATCGAGCTCTGCCGCCGCAACGCCAAGCCGGTGATCGTCGCGACCCAGATGATGGAGTCGATGATCACCAACTCCCGTCCGACCCGCGCCGAGGCCTCCGACGTCGCCAACGCGATCCTGGACGGCACGGACGCGGTCATGCTCTCCGCCGAGTCCAGCGTCGGCAAGTACCCGATCGAGACCGTGAAGACGATGTCGCGGATCATCGAGGCGGCCGAGGTCGAGCTGCTCAAGCAGGGCCTGTGGCCGCTCAACGGCCGCAAGCCGCGCACTCAGGGCGGCGCCGTCGCCCGGGCCGCCGCCGAGCTCGCGGACTACCTGGACGCCAAGACCCTGGTCGCCTTCACCAAGTCCGGCGACACCGCCCGCCGGCTGGCCCGCTACCGCGTGCCGCAGCCGGTGGTGGCGTACACGCCCGACGAGTCGACCCGCAACATGCTGGCGCTCACCTGGGGCGTGCAGACCACCGTCGTCCCGCACGTGAACACCACCGACGAGATGGTGGAGATCGTCAACCAGGAGATGCTGAAGCTCAGCGACTACACCGAGGGCGACACCGTGATCATCACGGCCGGCTCCCCGCCCGGTGTCACCGGCACCACCAACCTGGTGCGGGTCCACCACCTCGGTCACCGCGCGGTCTGACCGGCCGCCGGACCGCCCGGCGCACGCGAGACGGCGGAGGGCGCCTCCCCTCACGGGGACGGCGCCCTCCGCCGTTTCGCGGGTGCGGGTGCGGGTAAGGTCAAGGGCTCAGGCAGGGCGGGGCGGTCCCCGCTCAGTCCGCGGTGTTGTACACGTGCATGCCGGGGATCGTCAGCGTGCCGCCGAACTGCCCGGCCTGCCGCACCGTGACGTTGCTGAAGAACGCGGCCGGCACGTCGACCGGGGGCGGGGTGTCCGGGGTGAACAGGATCGGGATGAGCCCGAAGAGGTTGCCCTCCAGCGACTCGGTGTACATCGTCACCGTGCCGTCCCGGATCGTCGAGGTGCTGCCCTTGCGGGCGTCCACGTGGCCGACGGTGCCGTTCGGGCCGATGACCTCCTGCCGCAGGTCCTTGATGTCCACGCCGGTGGCGGTGAACTTCAGGACCTTCTTGACCTTCCCGCTCCAGGTCTTGACCTCGACGATGCCGTGGTAGCGGAGCCCGGTCAGGGTCAGCAGGCTGCTGCGCAGGATCCACGGCTCGTCCGGCAGCAGCGACGGCGTCTCCTGGAAGGCGGCGTCCGCCAGGGCCTGCGCGTCGTGGGTCGGGCACGGGAACGGGCTCCTGCCGTCCTCCGGCGCGTCCGCGGGGTTCCGCGCAGGGCGCAGGGGCTGCGCGGCCTTCCCGGCGGTCTGCGCGACTTCTCCGGCGTCCTGCGCGGCCTTCCCGGCGGTCGAAGCGAGTTTCCCGCCCGTCTCCGGCACCGGCTTCCCCGCTGCGGCGGTGGTGTTCCCCGCCTCCTCAAGGACGGTGCCCGTTGCGGCGCCCGGCGAGGAGGCGGCCGACACCGCGTCCGGGGCGGGCGTCGTGGCCGGCGAGGGGGCCTCGTCGGACCCCGTGCTCCTCTTGCCGAGGCCCAGCAGGTCGCCGAGCGCGTCGTCGATCCCCAACGGGTCCAGCAGGTCGTGCTGGTCGGCCGCCGACGGCGAGGCGGACGGGGACGGCGCCGTCGCCCCCGGGCCGCCGGAGGAACCGCCACCGCCGGAAGAACCGCCTCCGCCGGCCTCGCCCTTGCCGCCGCTCCCTCCATCGGCGGAGCCCGAGGAGGGGCCGTGCGACGAGGCTCCCCCGGTCGGCGTCGGGGTCGTGGCGCCGCCGCTCGACGGTGTACCGACCGGCGGCGTGGTCGGCGTCGCGGCGTGCGACGGCTCGTCGGGCTGCTCGACGCACTTCGTGCCCGAGAACGGGTTCCTCGGCAGTTCGTCGGCGGAGGCCAGCCGCGGGGTCAGGCCCATGCCCATCAGGACCGCCGTCGGCATCGCGGCCAGGGCTATCGCCTTGCCCGCGGGCATCTGCAACTTGGTCAGCAGCGACTTCCTCGGCGCCGCGTGCCGCGGGCCCGTCCTGCCACGGGCGCCGCTGCCCGCGGCGGCCCCGGAAGCCGGCTCGACCTCATCACCCCGCACTGTGCCTCCCGTTCGCGTCTACGGTCTCGGCGGCGTCCGCCGGACGCCGCGGGGCGGTCCCCTCCTGACCCTCGGCCGGGTCGGCGGCGGCCGCCGGGTACGCGCCGTGGGCCGCCGCGTACGGGGAACCGGGCGGCGGCGCCTGGCCGGTGCCGCCGTCGTCGCCCTTGCCGCTGCCGGGCAGTTCCGCCGGGTCCGCGCCGCCGTCGGCGGGCGGTACGCCTGGGGCCCAGGAGAGGGCGAGGGCACCGCCGATAAGACCCAGCAGGAAACCCATCACGAAGCCGCCGAAGTTGGAGACGACCAGCGACACCAGCGCCAGCAGGATCGACGCGACGCCCGCGAAGAACCGCACCGCCGCCTGGAACCACATGGTCAGGCCGAGCACGACCAGCAGCACGCCGATGATCAGCGAGCCGGACCCGGCCGTGGTGGCCATGGTCAGGCTCAGCGCGCCGAGTGAGAGATGGGCGTACGGGAAGTACGCGATGGGCAGTCCGGCCAGCAGCGTCAGCAGGCCCGCCCAGAACGGCCGCTGCCCGCGCCATACGCGGAAGCGGTACCGCCACGAGCCGAACCGGCCCCTCAGTCCGTATGTCTCGGCGCTCATGGAAAACAGCTCCCTGGGACTGGCGTTCTGAAAAGAGTCGAGGAGGAGGAAAGGTGAGGGGCATCCCGTGCCCCCCACCCCCTCCGGTCAGGCTAGAAGCACTCGTACTTCTTGCCCGAGCCCATCTTCACCGACATGCTCAGCCCGCTGAGCTTGAAGGTGCCCGCGCTGGTGGCCCACGCGGTCTGCTCCACACCGGTGAGGTGGGCCGATCGGGCCTCCTGCGCGAAGGAACCGAGATCGGTCCTCTCCTTGTCACCGGCCGCGACCCCGGGGCCGTATGTGGTGTCACCGGCCGCGACACCGATGTTGATGTCCTTGAACTCCGCGTCGGCGTTCAGCTGGTCGAGGTCGATGTAGAGGTTCTTCGCCTCGACCTTCTTGCCGCCGTTGCCGGCACCGAGCTTCAGCGTGACGTCGCCGATCGGCGTCGGCACGACCACGGACTGGCACAGACCGGTGATCGTGGCCCTGTCGAACGCGGACACCGCGACCGGGATCGGCTTGCCGCCGTGCTGGATGTCGAGGGCTCCGTACTGGACGAAGCCGTGGCCGTCCAGGTCCTCGGCCTTGACCTTGAACTGCTGGCCCGACACGCTGAACGACGCGGCGAGCGCACCCTGTCCCAGGGCCACGCCTATCGCCGCGGCGGCCGCGACGCTGGGCACCATGACGACGGCGAACCGCCTCCATCTGGTACCGCCGCGGATGAGCGACTCCATGACTTTCCTCCTTCTCGGACGTACATCTCCGGCCGGAATCGTGGGGATAGCGGCGGGATGGGAGAAGTGCTACGTCCTCGGGAAGGAGAGCGCCGTATCGGCGGCCGTCACGCGGGAAAGAGCGGACGACACTGTCCGAGACATCGGCGATCACCCCCGAGCGACAACCACAACGGCCACGCTCTCGCGCAACCTGCTGGACAGGCCCTGCCGGCTGGCAGAGACCCCCCTGTCCCCGGGCCGCGGCCACTGCTGGCACAGCTTCGGCGTCCCGGCCCGGTGGGGACCCGCTCACGATCGGACGACTGGATGCCGACTGCTCGACGGCGGACCGGGCTTGGCCGATCGTGGTGCATTCGGGGCCGCTGCACAAGGGGCGTCGTTACTAGCGGGTAACGGCACGATCACCCGGACGGCATGGTCTAGACCATGGCCGTCACCCTGCGTAGTTGCGATAGGGCTGTGAAATTCGCCCATTGAATGCCAGACCGGGACAGACCCCCATCCCGCACTTACCGCAAGTAACAGCGGCCGCGCTTCATCAAGATTTGGTAAAGCGCGGCCGGTCGTTCAATCGGCTCGAAACGGCTTTCGAGGCGCGGTCAGCTTACGCGACCTTGTCAGAACAACACGCGCGCGAGGGCCGCGCGCGCGGCCGCCACCCGCGGGTCGTCTGCCCCGATCACCTCGAACAGCTCCAGCAGCCGCAGCCGAGCGGTGTCCCGGTCCTCGCCCGCGGTGCGCCGCACGGTGTCCACGAGGCGGCCGAAGGCGTCCTCGACATGCCCGCCGACCAGGTCGAGGTCGGCCACGGCAAGCTGCGCCGCCACGTCCGCCGGGGCGTCGGCCGCGGCCTTGCGGACGGCCTGCCCGTCGACGCCCTCCACCCGGCGCAGCAACTCGGCCTGCGCCAGGCCCAGCTTGGCCTCGGCGTTGGCCGGATCGTCCGACAGGACGTTGCGGTACGCCTGGATCGCACCGCCGAGGTCGCCCCGGTCCAGCGCGTCGTGCGCCGCAGACAGCGCGATCTCGCGCGGGGTGGGCGGCCGCTCCTCGGCGACCGGCGCCTCCGCGCCCTCCTCGACCGGCACACCCGTGATGCCGAACCGCTGCTCCGCCACGGCGACCAGCTGGTCCAGCACCTCGCGGATCTGCTCCTCGGGAGCGGCGCCCTGGAAGAGCGGCATGGCCTGGCCGGCCAGCACCGCGAACACCGCCGGAATGCCCTGCACCCCGAACTGCTGCACCAGCAGCTGGTTCGCGTAGACGTCGATCTTCGCTACGACGACCCGGCCCGCGTAGGAGCCGGCGAGCCGCTCCAGCGTCTCCTGCAACTGCACGCTCGCGTCCGCGCGGTCGGTCCAGAAGTGGACGACGACCGGGACCTCGGCGGAACGCTGCAGGACATCGTTCTCGAAGGTGGCCTCGGTGACCTCGGTCACCAGGGCGACGGGGCTGGCGGGCGCTCCCCCGTGGCGGGCGGCTTCCGCGCGGGCCTGGTCGGCCTTCGCCTTGGCCTCCGCGGCCGCCTTCACCGCGGCGAGGTCGACCACGCCGCTCATGGACATGTTCCGTGGCTGCATGAGACCAATCCTCCCCCCTCGTCGCGGTTCCCGGGGAATCGCCCCCCGAAAGCACCACCTACGGTGCGGAACGCTGACGCGGCCCCCGGCGCGAGGCCTGCCCTCTTCCGCGCTCGGTGGCCCACGAGTTTCGATACGACGCGTAGCGTAACCGGGGGGTCGCGCCCGGCGCAACGGGGATAGGGTGCCCAGCCATGTGCGCGCGCCCCACGGGCAGAAGGACCGGCCGCCCCCGCAGTGCGGAGGCCGACCGGGCGATCCTGGACGCCGCGCGGCAGTCGCTGGTCGAGCTCGGCTGGGGCCGGCTCACCATGGGCGACGTCGCGGCCCGCGCGGGCGTCGCCAAGACCACCCTCTACCGGCGCTGGGCGAACAAGAGCGAACTCGTCGTGGACGCTGTCGCCGTGCTCTTCGACGAACTCGACCTGCCCGACCGCGGCAGCCTGCGCTCCGACGTCGAGGGCATGGTCCTGCGGTTCGCGGCCCTGCTGGAGCAGCCCGCCGCCAGGACGGCGCTCATGGCGGTGGTCGCCGAGGCCACCCGCGACGAGGCGCTGCGGCGCAGGATCCGGCAGGCGGTCGTCGACCGGCAGAAGCGGCTGGTCGCCGAGGGCCGCCGGCGGGCCCAGGCGCGCGGGGAGATCCCGCCGGACGACGGCGACCCCGCACCGCAGGTCGACCTGGTCTTCGACGTCATCGCGGGGGCCGTGGTGCACCGCGCGCTCGTCAGTTGCGAACCGGTGGACGGCGACTGGGCGGCGCGCTTCACCGGCCTGCTGCTGGGCGGCCTCGGGGCGGGCGCGCCTACCTAGTCCCAGGGCGGGCGCGCCGACCCAGGGGTCGCCGGGCGTCCGCCCGGTCCTCACCGGGGAAAGCCGCTCCACCCCTTGCCCGCATGGCATGTCACCGTCATGCTTACCGACGGGTCATCTACTCGCATAGACAACCCGGCGGCCACGCATGGCCGTTGCCCGGTCTTCCCCTCGTTCCACCCTGTATGCGCACCGGTTGAACGCTCGCCCCCAGGAGGATCGATCCCCGTGAGACACCCTCACCCCGCCCGGCGCGGCGTCATCGCCACCGTCGCCGCCTCGTTGATCTGCCTGACGGCCGCCCAGAGCGCCACCGCGCTCCCGGCGCCCGCCGCCCCGCGCGCCCATGCCCCGTCCTCCGCCGTCACCGTGGCCGAGGACCAGGCGGCGCGCGCCATCGCCGGCTCCCTTTCCGACGCATCCTGGAGCGCCCGCGTCCGCGACGCGGCGCTCGCCTCGGACGAGGTGGCCGTCACCGACCTCGCCGGCCCCGGGCTGCGGCCGGTGCTCGCCGACGCCGACCGGCGGATCGCCGCCGCCAAGGGCCTGGGCGCCGACGTCGGCTCCCTGCTGCGGCTGCGCCTCGGCGACGAATCGATGCGCGGCGCGCTGGCCTCCGGCGTCACCCCGTGGGTGGCCGCGGCCGCTTCCGACGAGGACGCAAGCGCCGTCACCGCCTACGACAGCCTGGGCCGGGCCCACCGCCTCGACGCGCGTACCGCGCCCACCCGTCCGGTGTACGTCGTCGACATCGACGGCTCCAAGGCGCTGGCCGCGGGTCTGGACGTGCTCCGCGGAGAGCTCGACCGCCAGGGCCTGGCCTCCTCCGCTCCGTCCGCCCCGCGCTCCGCTGCCCCGTCGTCGATGGCTGCCGCCGCGGCCGGCTTCTGGACCACGCGCGTCACCCAGGTCCGGCTCTCCGACGACGAGGAGCCGTGGGTCAAGGGGGACGCGGAGATCTACACCCTCGTCACGGGCTTCGGCCAGGACGGCCTCGTGCGGGTCGATCCCGTCGACATGCCGTACCTGGACAACGACGGAACGACCTACAGCCCGAACCAGATCCTGGTCAACTGGTCGCTGTACAAGTACGACCTCGCCGACGCCGTGATGATGGAGGACGACGGCAGCACCAACTACCGCGAACTGGCCAAGGCCATCGCCGGGGTCCTGCTGACCATCGCCGACCAGGGCGTCTACGTCCCGCTGGTGAACGCCGTCCTGGACGCCGTCCCGGACGACTGGTGGACCGACGACCCGGACTACGTCGACTCCTGGTACACGCTGGCGCGGAGCGACAACGGCACCCGCTACGGCGCCCGCGGCAACGGCTGGATGACCCTGCAGCCTTACTTCGTCGAGCAGTTCTGACCCGGGGGTGCCCGGAGGGCACCCCCGGCGCACCGCGGGGCCCGGTGGGAACAGCACCTGATTCCCCCGGGCCCCGCGTCCGTCGTCAGAAGCGTGCGGGCTCGGTGTAGCTGCCCCACTCCTCGCGCAGGGCGCCGCAGATCTCGCCGAGGGTGGCCTCGGCGCGGACCGCCTCCAGCATCGGCTCGATCATGTTGCCGCCGTCCCGGGCGGCCGTCAGCATCGCGTCCAGCGCCTTGCGGACGGCCGCGTCGTCGCGCTCGGCCCTGCGGCCGGCGAGCACGCGCACCTGCTCGCGCTCGACCTCGTGGCTGACCCGGAGGATCTCCAGGTCACCCGTCACTGACCCCGTGTGGCAGTTGACGCCGACGACCTTCTTGTCGCCCTTCTCCAAGGCGCGCTGGTACTCGAAGGCGGCCTCGGCGATCTGGCCGGTGAAGTAGCCGTCCTCGATGCCGCGCAGGATGCCGGAGGTCATCGGGCCGACCGGGTGCCTGCCGTCCGGGACCGCGCGGGCGCCGAGCTCCTTGATCTTGTCGAAGATCTTCTCCGCGTCCGCCTCGATGCGGTCGGTCAGCGCCTCGACGTACCAGGAGCCGCCCAGCGGGTCGGCCACGTTGGCGACACCCGTCTCCTCCATCAGCACCTGCTGCGTCCGCAACGCGATCTCCGCCGCCTGGGCGCTGGGCAGCGCCAATGTCTCGTCCAGCGCGTTGGTGTGCAGCGAGTTGGTGCCGCCGAGCACCGCGGCCAGGGCCTCCACAGCGGTGCGCACGACGTTGTTGTACGGCTGCTGGGCGGTCAGCGAGACGCCCGCGGTCTGGGTGTGGAAGCGCAGCCACTGCGCCTTGTCGGTCTTCGCGCCGTAGACGTCGCGCATCCAGCGGGCCCAGATCCGGCGCGCCGCGCGGAACTTGGCGATCTCCTCGAAGAAGTCGAGGTGCGCGTCGAAGAAGAAGGACAGCCCCGGTGCGAAGGTGTCGACGTCCAGCCCGCGCGACAGCCCCAGCTCCACGTAGCCGAAGCCGTCGGCGAGGGTGTAGGCGAGCTCCTGCGCGGCCGTGGAGCCGGCCTCGCGGATGTGGTAACCGGAGACCGACAGCGGCTTGTACGCGGGGATGCCCGCCGCGCAGTGCTCCATCAGGTCGCCGATCAGGCGCAGGTGCGGCTCCGGGGCGAAGAGCCACTCCTTCTGCGCGATGTACTCCTTGAAGATGTCGGTCTGCAGGGTGCCGTTGAGCACCGAGGGGTCGACGCCCTGGCGCTCGGCGGCCACCAGGTACATGCAGAAGACCGGCACCGCGGGTCCGGAGATCGTCATGGAGGTGGTGACCTCGCCGAGCGGGATGTCCTTGAAGAGGACCTCCATGTCGGCGGCCGAGTCGATGGCGACACCGCAGTGGCCGACCTCGCCGAGCGAGCGGGGGTCGTCGGAGTCGCGGCCCATCAGGGTGGGCATGTCGAAGGCGACGGACAGGCCGCCGCCGCCCGCCTCCAGGATCATCTTGTAGCGCTCGTTGGTCTGCTCGGCGTTGCCGAAGCCCGCGAACTGGCGGATCGTCCACGTACGGCCCCGGTAACCGGTCGGGTGCAGACCGCGCGTGAAGGGATACTCACCCGGCCAGCCGATGCGCTCGAAGCCGGGCACGCCGGCACCCGCGGGCGGGCCGTAGACCGGCTCGACCGGGTCGCCGGACAGCGTGCTGAAGTCGGCCACGCGCTTGCGGGCGGCGTCATAGCGCGCCTGCCAGCGGCTGCGCCCCTCCTCGATGGCTGCAGCGTCCATGCCCTGTCTCCGCCTCTCTCGCCGACCGGGCGCACCCCCGCAGCACGAGGACGGCCCCTACAGGGCAAAAATACTTGGACGTCCTAGTACTTGTCGACGGCGAATCTCCCTCCCCCGGGGGGAAGGGAGAAAGGCGCAGGTCAAGGGGCTCAGACCTTGACGGGTTCACCCGAGGGGACCACCAGCGGGGCGACCTCGCGGCTCACCTTGCGCTCGACGAAGAACGCGGCGGTGGGGATCGTCCCGGCCAGCAGCACCCAGGCCAGCTTGCCGAGCGGCCACTTCGCCTTGGAGCCCAGGTCGAAGGCGAAGACCAGGTACACGACGTACAGCCAGCCGTGGGCGATGCTGACGACCTTGGTGAAGCCCGCGGCGCCGTCGATCTCCAGCACGTACTTGGCGATGACGCCGATGGTCAGCAGCACCAGCAGCACACCCGTCACATAGGCGAGGGCGCGGTACCGGGTCAGAACACTCTGCTTCATGCGGACGAGCGTAACCGGTGCGGTCGGGGCTCCTGCCCCGGCCCCGCGTGCCGTGGCGCGGGTCACTCCTGGAAGTCCCCCGCGGCTATGCGCAGCGGTCGCAGCAGCTCGAAGATCTCCGCGCAGTCCTCGTCGTCGTACGCGCCGAGCCCGAACTTCATCCCCATGAGCTCCTCGGTGGCGGCCTCGCACACCTCCCGGCCCTTGGCGGTGATGGAGGCGAGTGTGCCGCGGCCGTCGTTCGGGTTGGGCCGCTTGGCGACGAATCCGGCGGCCACCAGGCGGTCGACGGTGTTGGTGACCGAGGTGGGGTGCACCATGAGCCGTTCGCCGATCTTGGACATCGGCAGCTCGCCCTCCTTGCTGAAGGCCAGCAGCACCAGGGCCTCGTAGCGGGCGAAGGTCAGACCGTAGGGCTTGACGACCGAGTCCACCTGGGCGAGCAGGATCTGCTGGGCACGCATGATCGACGTGATCGCGACCATCGAGGGCACGCGCCCCCAGCGCCGGGTCCAGATCTCGTCGGCACGGGCGATGGGGTCGAAGGGCAGGCTCAGCGGCTTGGGCACAGGCCCGAGCCTACCCGTCGGTCATATGCTGGGCAGCCGCGTCTTGCGGAGCAAGACGGGACTGCCCACCGGCGCCACGGCACGACCGCGGGGCTCCGGGCACCGAAGGGCCACAGGTGTGCCGGCCACCGGCAAGTGGACCCCGCTCCTGGTAAGCCGCCATCCTGGGGAGGGCTGCCATGCGAGGAGCCGTCACGGCGGGGTGCCCCACCGCACCGCGGCGGGCGTGCGCTCACGCGACCGCACCACGCGCAGTCACCGCCGGCCGGCACGGTCGGGCGGAGGCGTACCGGTGAAGGCGGTCTGCGACTACGGGCGGGCGAGGGGCGTCGCCCCACGGGCGCAGGGACGCTCACGACGAGGCCAGGGGGCCGCCTCGCACCGCGCACCCGCCCCCGGCCCACCGCCCGTGCGCGCCCTGCCGCACACCAGCCGTACCGCGCCCGCACCGCCCCGGCCGCGCACCCGCTCGCCCGGGGGTCCCCACCGCCGCCGCGTGCCGGTCCCGGAGCCGTGTGGCGCCGCGCAACCCCCTTCGGTCCGCGGCGCCCCGGGCGCACGCTCGGCGCCGGGCGGCTCACACCGCGCCGGAGGCGGTCCGCCGCACCCGTGCCGGCACCAGCAGCACACACACCGCCGTCCCCGTGCCACCCGCCACCGCCGTCACGACGTACGGGTCGCTCCGCCTCGTGCTCGCCGCCTTCCGGCGGGAAGGCGGCAAGCGGACCAGGTCAGAGCGACATGGCGAAGCGGCGGCAGACGTGGACGCGGGTGAACTGCCGTCGCATTCGTTCCTCATCGGCGAGCCCGGCGTGCGCGAAAACCATGAGAGCTCGCAGCCCGGGCCGGGCCTCGGCGACAGCTCGGCCGGGCTCCGCGGGGTCGCGGTAGTGGTTGGCGTAGACGTGCAGGTAGTGATCGCTCTCCGTGAAACCCATCGCTCGGTACCAGCTCAAGGTGTCCGGGTCGTCCCGGGTCCAGGCGTCCAGGGTGGCCGCGCCGAGCTCGTGTGCCCGGTCGCGGGTCTGCTCCAGGAGTTCACGGCCCAGGCCGCGGCGCTGGTGGTCCGGATGAACGGCGACGGTGTCGATCGTCGCCACGTCTCCCTCGACACTGGTGTCCATGATCCCGACGACGCGGCCGGCTGCGTCGGCGGCGACCAGGTCCAGGCCGGGCGCCGCCGTCGTGGGCTTGGCGCGTGAGACGTCGTCGAAGTACGCGGTGCGCAGGAAGGCCAGTACCCGGCAGTGGAGCCAGGAGGTCTCGTCAGTGGGGGTGAACGCGCGGACGGTGTAGCTCACGGTTGTGGTCCTCTGCAGGCGTGGTGGTGTGTGGACGGCGGCTGCGGATTCGAGAGAGCACAGCGCGAATATCGACGCCCCGCGGTTTCCTGGCAAGCGATTTGACGGGGGCAGCCCGTCCTGGGCCCCTCTCGGCCCCGACGGCGACCCGGGCGTCGCGTCGTTGAGCTGGGCGAACGACACTCTCACCCTGCACAGGCCACGGGAGCACGACCGCGACCTGGGTGGCGACGGCCTGGTCCTGGCGCCCAGCGTCTTCGTCTGGCCGGATGTCGCGGCGGGCTTCGACCCGCCCTGGCAGGGCACCGTCGCGTATCCCGCGCGCGGCATCGGGGGCCTGTGGCAGGCGCCGCAGGCCGCCTCCGACGCCCTGGCGCGTCTGCTCGGCGCCAACCGCGCCGCTCTCCTCGGCGGCCTGGGCGAGCCCGCGACCACGACCGCGCTCGCCCACCGGCACGGTCTCGCCCTGTCGTCGGTGTCCGCGCACCTGGCGGTGCTGCGGGAGGCGGGCCTGCTCACCTCGCGCCGCTACGGCCACCAGGTGCTGTACGAGCGCACCCCGCTGGGCAGCGCGCTCGCCGGCGACTGACCGGCGGAGCGCGCACCCGGGCGGGGTGCGATGGGTTACTGCGCCAGGTAGCGCTCGACGGTCTCCACCTTGGAGGTGAGCCCGTCGGTGACGCCGGGCCGGATATCGGCCTTGAGGACCACCGAGACGCGCGGCGCCCGGGCCTCGACGGCGGCCACGGCGCGCTTGACGACGTCCATGACCTCGTCCCAGTCGGCGCCTTCGACAGAGGTGAACATCGCGTCGGTGCGGTGGGGCAGCCCGGACTCGCGGACCACCCGGACGGCGTCGGCCACATAGGAGCCGACGTCCTCGCCGACGCCGAGCGGGGTGACGGAGAAGGCGACGATCATGCCTCGACCATGCCTTCCTTGAGCTCCTTGCGCGCGCGGGCGGCGATGACGCTGTCCTCCGCCTCGCGGCGCAGCCTGCGCTCGGCGAAGAAGCCGCCGGTCGGCAGGACGGAGAGCACGAAGTACAGCGCGGCGCGGCCGAGCGGCCACTTGGCGCGGTTCCAGGCGTCCAGCCAGAACAGGACGTAGAGGACGAAGAGGATGCCGTGGATCGCCCCCATGACCCGGACGGCGTTGAAGTCCGTGGTGCGCTTGAGCACCGAGCAGACCAGCAGGATCAGGAAGGACACCGCCTCGGGGGCGGAGACCAGGCGGAGCCGGTTGAGGGCGGAGGCGGTCTTGATGTCCACGGGACCTCGCTATCGGGACAGGGCTGCGGCGGACGCGGCACGCTGCGACCAGGACGTTGTGAATGTGATCACAAGCGCTTTCCCCCATTATGACCCGGCCCGCCTGCCGCCCTTCCCCCGGGGCCCCGGGGGAAGGGCGGCCGGAAGAGGGTGAACCGCCGAAGGGCGCCGGCGCGTCCTCTTCGCCGACGGACGAAGCAGCCGCCTTTGGAGGAGGAACGCCGGTGGAGCGCCGCAGGGAACCGGAGGACATCATGTGCGACCTCGTGACGGGTTCCTCCCGGACGGATACGGTCTGACCCGTGGCTCAGTTTCGATTGCAGGGCAGCAAAGTGCTCGCCGTGGACATGGCCGGCGACGCCGTCAAGGCGAGGAACGGCTCGATGGTCGCGTACGAGGGCCAGATGAGCTTCAAGAAGATGACCGGGGGCGGCGAGGGACTGCGCGGCATGGTCACCCGGCGGCTGACCGGAGAGTCCATGGAGGTCATGGAGGTACGCGGCCAGGGCACCTGCTACTTCGCCGACCGCGCCAGCGAGATCAACCTCGTGCGGCTGAACGGCGAGAAGCTGTACGTCGAGGCCGGCAACCTGCTCGCCACCGAGGCGGCGCTGCGCACCGGCACCACCTTCACCGGACTGCGCGGCGCCTCGCAGGGCAACGGCCTGTTCACCACCACGGTGGAGGGCGTCGGCCAGGCCGCGATCATCTCCGACGGCCCGGCGGTGGTGCTCCGGGTCGCCCCGGGGATGCCGCTGCAGGTGGACCCCGGCGCCTATGTGGCGCACACCGGCAACCTCCAGCAGCACTTCCAGACCGGCGTCAGCTGGCGGACGGTGATCGGCGAGTCCGGCGGCGAGTCCTTCCAGATCCGCTTCGAGGGCGACGGCCTGGTCTATGTGCAGCCGAGCGAGCGCAACACCACCGGGGGGCAGGTCTGATGCCGTTCACCCGCATCAACTCGAAGATGGTCGAGGCCCAGGTGGTGCCGGGCCAGCGGCTGTTCAGCCAGCGCGGCGCCATGCTGGCCTACCGCGGCCAGGTCGCCTTCACCCCCAATGTGCAGGGCGGCCGGGGCGGAATCGGCTCGATGATCGGCCGCAGGCTCGCGGGCGAGGCCGCTCCCCTGATGACCGTCGAGGGCCACGGTTCAGTGATGTTCGGCCACGGCGGCCATGACGTCCACTGCGTCGACCTGACCGGCGACACCCTGTACGTCGAGGCGGACCGGCTGCTGGCCTTCGACGGCTCGCTGCGCCAGGGCACGATGTTCATGGGGTCCCAGGGCGGCGTCATGGGCGTCATCCGCGGGCAGGTCACCGGCCAGGGGCTGTTCACCACGACCCTGCAAGGGCACGGCGCGGTCGCGGTGATGGCGCACGGCGGCGTCATCGAGCTGCCGATCACCCCGCAGCGACCGGTGCACGTCGACCCCCAGGCGTACGTCGCCCACCGCGGCGACGTACGCAACAAGCTGTCCACGGCGCTCGGCTGGCGGGACATGGTGGGCCGCGGCTCCGGCGAGGCCTTCCAACTGGAGCTGTCGGGTCAGGGCACGGTCTACGTCCAGGCGAGTGAGGAGAAGCTGTGAGCACCGGACCGGTCGTCCACGACCCGTACACCCTGCCGGCCGACGACAACGTCAACCCCTACGCCTTCAGCGTCGACCTGAAGGGCCAGTGGTTCCTGCAGAAGGGGAAGATGATCGCCTACTACGGGCAGATCGCCTTCCACGGCATCGGACACGGCCCCCTCGACGGGCTGGTCCGCAGCAACTTCCACTCCCCGCTGCACGCCGCCGACTGGGTGGTCGCCGAGGGCCAGGGCAAGATGATCCTCGCCGACCGGGCGTTCGACGTGAACTCCTACGACCTAAAGGACGGCAACCTGACCATCCGGTCGGGCAACCTGCTGGCCTTCCAGCCCGGTCTGTCGCTCAAGCAGTCCATCATCCCGGGCTTCCTCACCCTGATCGGCACGGGGAAGTTCGTGGCGGCCTCCAACGGCGCCGTGCACTTCGTCGAGCCCCCGGTCCGCGTCGACCCCCAGGCCCTGGTGGGTTGGGCGGACTGCCCCTCCCCCTGCCACCATTACGACCACGGGTACCTGCGCGGCGTCCTGGGCGGACTGCGGGCGCTGACCGGCGTCGGCGGAACCTCGGGCGAGGAGCACCAGTTCGAGTTCGTCGGCGCGGGGCAGGTGCTGCTCCAGTCGAGCGAGGTCCTGATGCCCGAGCAGGCCACGGGCGCGGTCCCGCACGAGGCCGGCGTACCGGGCGGCGGCGGGGGCGTCCCCGGCGCGGGGCAGGGCGCGCCGAGACTTCCGGGGCAGCTCGGGGACCTCCAGCGCCGCTTCGGTCTGTGACCGCACCGGCACGCGCCGCGACTCGATTGATCCGTATTTCAACTTCCTGGGTATGATTTCAGCATGGAGACACCGACCGGCACCCCGTGGCTGTCCGCCGACGAGCAGCGCACCTGGCGCATCCACCTGGAGGTCAGCAAGCTGCTGACCTACCAGCTCGAACGGGACCTGCAGCCGTTCGGCCTGACGTTCAACGACTACGAGATCCTGGTGAACCTCTCGGAGTCGCCCGAGCGCCGCATGCGGATGAGCGACCTGGCCCGCGCCACCCTGCAGTCCAAGAGCCGGCTGTCCCACCAGATCAGCCGCATGGAGAGGGCGGGCCTGGTCCGCCGCGAGAACTGCGAGTCCGACCGGCGCGGGCTGTTCGCCGTCCTCACCGAGGACGGCTGGGAGACCATGAGCAAGGTCGCCCCGCACCACGTCGCCGCCGTCCGCGAGCACTTCATCGACCTGCTCCCCGAAGAGGACCTGGCGGCCCTGCGCGCGGCCCTCGCCCCGGTCGCCGAGCGCCTGCGCGCGGTGCGCGGCAAGATCTGACCCCGCGGCGGCCGATCGGCTCGCGCCGGCGCCCCGCCCCCCTCGGCACGGGCCTGCGCGCCGCCCGCGCGCGGGGCCGGTCCCCCACGCGGGCCGCGCCCGCGAACGGCGGACATCCGCGCCGCGGAGCCTCAGGCCTGTTCGGTGAGGCTCGCGACGAGCTCGTCGGCCGCCGCGTACGGGTCGAGTTCGCCGGCGACGATGCGCTCGGCCAGCGCGCCCAGCCGGCGGTCGCCGTGGAGGTCGCCGATGCGCTCGCGCAGCGCGGTGACGGCGATGTGCTCGACCTCCAGGGCCGCACGGCGCAGCCGGCGCTCCGCGAGGACGCCGTGCTCCTCCATCCAGGCACGGTGCTTCTCCAGGGCCTCGACCACCTCGTCGACGCCCTCACCGCGGGCCGCGACGGTCTTGACGATCGGGGGGCGCCAGTCGCCCGGCAGCCGGGCTTCCCCCAGCCCCAGCATGTGGTTGAGCTCGCGGGCGGTCGCGTCGGCGCCGTCCCGGTCGGCCTTGTTGACGACGTACACGTCGCCGATCTCGAGGATGCCCGCCTTGGCCGCCTGGATGCCGTCGCCCATCCCCGGGGCGAGCAGCACCACGGAGGTGTCGGCCTGGGCGGCGATCTCCACCTCGGACTGGCCGACGCCGACGGTCTCCACCAGGACCACGTCGCAGCCCGCCGCGTCGAGCACGCGGATCGCCTGCGGCGCGGCCCAGGCCAGTCCGCCCAGGTGGCCGCGGGTGGCCATCGAGCGGATGTAGACACCGGGGTCGGACGCGTGGTCGCTCATCCGCACCCGGTCACCGAGCAGGGCGCCGCCGCTGAACGGCGAGGAGGGGTCCACGGCCAGCACCCCGACCCGCTTGCCGGCCCTGCGGTACGCCGAGACCAGCGCGGAGGTCGACGTGGACTTGCCGACGCCCGGCGAGCCGGTCAGGCCGACCACGTACGCGCCGCCGGTCAGCGGCGCGAGCGCGGCCATCACCTCGCGCAGCTGCGGGGACGCCCCCTCCACCAGCGAGATCAGCCGGGCCACCGCCCTCGGGCGGCCCTGCCGTGCCTGCTCCACCAGGGTGGGGACGTCCATCGCTGCGCTCCTTGCTGCCTGTTGCCCCTCAGGGGCTCGGTTCGCCTCCGGTTCGCTCAGTCGTCGCCGGGGGCCCTCCCGGCGGTAGCCGGGAAGGGCCCCGTCCTTCGGGGCAACGACCGCTCCCCTTCGGCCCCCTCGCCGTTTCCTGCCGGTTCCTGCCGTTACGCTCCGGCGCTCCGCTACTCGCCCGGTACGCGGATGATCAGGGCGTCGCCCTGACCGCCGCCGCCGCAGAGGGCCGCCGCGCCCACGCCGCCGCCGCGCCGCCTGAGCTCCAGGGCGAGGTGCAGGACGATGCGGGCGCCCGACATGCCGATCGGGTGACCGAGGGCGATGGCGCCGCCGTTGACGTTCACCTTTTCAGGTGTCACGCCCAGGTCCTTCATGGACTGCACGGAGACCGCCGCGAAGGCCTCGTTGATCTCGATGAGGTCCAGGTCGCCCACGGACAGCCCCTCCTTCTTGAGGGCGTGCGCGATCGCGTTGGACGGCTGCGACTGCAGCGAGTTGTCCGGGCCCGCCACGTTGCCGTGGGCGCCGATCTCGGCGATCCACTCCAGGCCCAGTTCCTCGGCCTTGGCCCTGCTCATCACGACGACCGCGGCGGCGCCGTCGGAGATCTGCGAGGAGGTGCCCGCGGTGATCGTGCCCTCCTTGCTGAAGGCGGGGCGCAGCCTGGCCAGCGACTCGGCCGTGGTCTCGGGGCGGATGCCCTCGTCCTGGGCGAAGAGCACCGGCTCGCCCTTGCGCTGCGGGATCTGCACCGGGGTGATCTCGGCCTCGAACAGGCCGTTCTTCTGCGCGGCGGCCGCCCGCTGGTGGGACAGCGCGGCGATCTCGTCCTGCTCGGCACGCCCGATGCCCAGGCGTGTGTTGTGCTTCTCGGTCGACTCGCCCATGGCGATGTCCTCGAAGGCGTCGGTGAGGCCGTCGTGCGCCATGGCGTCCAGCATCTGGATGGCGCCGTACTTGAAGCCCTCGCGGGACTTGGGCAGCAGGTGCGGGGCGTTGGTCATCGACTCCTGGCCGCCGGCGACGACGACGTCGAACTCACCCGCCCGGATCAATTGGTCGGCCAGCGCGATGGCGTCCAGCCCGGACAGGCAGACCTTGTTGATCGTCAGCGCCGGCACGTCCATCGGGATGCCGGCCTTGACCGCGGCCTGGCGGGCGGGGATCTGCCCGGCACCCGCCTGGAGTACCTGCCCCATGATCACGTACTGCACCTGCTCGCCGTCGACGCCGGCCCGGTCCAGGGCGGCCTTGATGGCGGCGGCGCCCAGTTCCGCGGCGGAGAAGGAGCGCAGCGAGCCGAGCAGCCGCCCCATGGGGGTGCGCGCACCTGCGACGATCACGGACGTTCGTGCCTGGCTGGTCATGACGCGGCCCCTTTGCACGGAGGGAAGGTTAACGACGGTTCTCAAGGGTGCTGTCAATGTACTGAGGGGTGGAGCCGGCGGTCACCCGGCGGACAGTGTGATCGCGCGCACGTTGCGTGACCACATGGACCGGGCGTCCACTGGAGTCATGCTGACGCGAATCGACCACATCGGCATCGCCTGCTTCGATCTCGACACGACCGTCGAGTTCTACCGTGCCACCTACGGCTTCGAGGTGTTCCACACCGAGGTCAACGAGGAGCAGGGCGTGCGCGAGGCGATGCTCAAGATCAACGAGACCTCCGACGGCGGAGCCTCCTACCTCCAGCTGCTGGAGCCCGTCCGCGACGACTCCCCCGTCGCCAAGTGGCTGGCCAAGAACGGCGAGGGGGTGCATCACATCGCCTTCGGAACCGAGGACGTCGACGCGGAAGCGGCGGCCGTCCGCGACAAGGGGGTGCGGGTCCTGTACGACAGCCCGCGCAGGGGCTCCATGGGGTCGCGGATCACCTTCCTGCATCCCAAGGACTGCCACGGAGTGCTCACCGAGCTGGTCACCTCGGCCGAAGACCACTGACCGGAGGCGACTCGCCCCGGTAGAGTGGCCTGGCGACCCCGGGGTGGGCTGGGGTACCTGCCCGCGCCTCGGCGTGGGATCGGACACAATTCTCCGAAGGCTCCGCGGTGAACGGGGCCCCGGGGAATCTCACTCGGTTGGCGGGTGGGTACACCAGGAGACGGATGGGACCGCGCAGTGCGGGGCTACGACCGCTACGAGGTTGAGGACGACCACCTCTCGCAGTTCGAGGCCGAGATGGAGCGGCTTCGCAAGGAGCGGGACAAGGTCGTCCAGCATGCCGAAGACCTCGGCTACCAGGTCGAGGTGCTGCGCGCCAAGTTGCACGAGGCGCGCCGCAACCTCGCGAGCCGCCCTGCCTACGACAACCTCGGCCACCAGGCCGACCAGTTGCTGCGCAACGCCCAGATCCAGGCGGACCAGTTGCGCGCCGACGCCGAGCGGGAGCTGCGCGAGGCCCGCGCGGCCACCCAGCGGCTGCTGCAGGAGCAGGCCGAGCACCAGGCCCGCGTGGAGGCCGAGTGGCACGCCGAGGCCGTCGCCAGGCGCCGCCGGCTGGACGAGGAGCTGGCCGAGCGCCGCAGCAACGTCGAGAGCCACGTCAACGAGAACGTGGCCTGGGCCGAGCAGTTGCGCGCCCGCGCCGAGTCGCAGGCCCGCCGGCTCATGGAGGAGACCCGCGCCGAGTCGGAGGCCGCGCTGGCCGCCGCCCGCGCCGAGGCCCAGCGGATCGCCGAGGGCGCCCGGGACCGGCTGGAGGCCGATGCGGCGGCCGCCCGGGCCGAGGCCGAGCAACTGCTGCGCCGGGCCCGCGCGGACGCCGAGCGGCTGCTGAACGCCGCGGCCACCCAGGCCCAGGAGGCCACCGCCCAGGCCGAGCAGCTGCGTGCCTCCACCCAGAGCGACGCCGACCAGGCGCGCGCCCAGGCCGGCGAACTCTCGCGTTCCGCCGAGGAGAAGCTGCGCGCGGCCGAGGAGAAGCTGCGCGAGGCGCAGAGCGAGGCCGACCGGCTCCGCGAGGAGGCCGCGGCGAGCGCCGCCAAGCGGCTGGCCACGGTCGACGCCGACAACGAGCAGCGCACCCGTACGGCCAAGGCGGAGGTCGCGCGGCTGGTCGCCGAGGCGACCAAGGAGGCGGAGGCCGCCAAGGCCGAGGCCGAGCAGATCCTCGCCGACGCCAAGGCCGAGGCGGAGCGGCTGCGCGACCAGGCGCAGGAGACCGCGAGGTCCGAGGCGGCCGAGGACGCGGCGGCCGCTCTCGCCAAGGCGGCCCGTACCGCCGAGGAGGTCCTCACCAAGGCCACCGAGGACGCCCGCGCCACCACCCGCGCCGCGAGCGAGGAGGCCGAGCGCATCCGCCGCGAGGCGGAGACCGAGGCGGACCGGCTGCGCAGCCAGGCCGAGGAGTCCGCCGAGGAGCTGCTCGGCACCGCCAAGGACGACACCAAGGAGTACCGCGCCAAGACGGTCGAGCTTCAGGAGGAGGCCCGCAGGCTGCGCGGCGAGGCCGAGCAGCTGCGCGCCGAGGCGGTCGCCGAGGGCGAGCGCATCCGCGGCGAGGCGCGGCGCGAGGCGGTGCAGCAGATCGAGGGGGCGGCCCGGTCCGCCGAGGAGCTGCTGACCAAGGCGAAGGCCGACGCCGCGGAGCACCGCCAGAAGGCCACCGCCGACTCGGAGAAGGCCCGCACCGAGGCGATCGAGCGCGCCGCGAGCCTGCGCAAGCAGGCAGACGAGCTGCTGGAGCGCGCCAGGGGTGAGGCCGAGCAGATCCGCACCGAGGCCGAGCAGCAGGCGGAGCAGGTACGGGAGGACGCCGAGGGCGCCGGCCGGACGCTGCGTGAGGAGGCCGAGCGGGCCGCCCAGCGGCTGCGCGAGGAGGCCGAGGCCGATCTGGTCCGGCTGCGCGAGGAGGCCGAACGCCGCATCACCGCCGCCGAGGAGGCGCTGCGCGAGGCCCGCGCGGAGGCGGAGCGGCTGCGCCGCGAGACCGCCGAGGAGGCGGCCGCGCTGCGCACGGAGGTCGCCGAGCGGGTCCGCGGGCTGCAGGAGCAGGCCGAGCAGGAGACGGCGCGGCTGCGCGACGAGGCCGCCGCCGACGCGTCCAAGACCCGGGCCGAGGCCGAGCAGCTCGCCGTGCGGCTGCGGGGCGAGGCCGCCGCCGAGGCGGAGCAGCTGCGCACCGAGGCCCAGGAGACCGCCGACCGGCTGCGGGCCGAGGCGCAGGAGACGGCGGCACGGCTGCGGGCCGAGGCGGCCGAGGCGCTGTCCGCCGCCCAGGAGGAGGCCGCGCGGCGCCGCCGGGAGGCCGAGGAGCTGCTGAGCGCGGCGCGCGGCGAGGCCGAGCAGGAGCGCGCGCAGGCCGGCCGCGAGGGCGAGGAGCTGCTGGCGGCCGCTCGCAAGCGGGTGGAGGAGGCCGGCGCCGAGGCGGAGCGGCTGGTCGGCGAGGCCGAGCGGCACGCGGCCGAGCTGGTCGGCGCGGCCGAGCAGACCGCCCAGCAGGTGCGGGACTCGGTGCACGGGCTGCACGAGCAGGCCGAGGAGGAGATCGCGGGCCTGCGCTCGGCGGCCGAGCACGCCGCGGAGCGCCTGCGGTCCGAGGCCCAGGAGGCCGCGGACCGGCTGCACGCGGACGCCAACGCCGAGCGCGAGCGCGCCACCGAGGACGCCCAGCGGATGCGCCGCGAGGCGCAGGAGGAGGCCGCCGAGGCCCGCCGGCTGGCCGACCGCACGGTCGGCGAGGCGATCGAGGAGGCCGACCGGCTGCGGGCGGAGACCCGTGCGGACGCCGACCGGCAGCGTGCGGAGGCCGCGGAGCAGGCCGACCGACTGCTCACCGAGGCCATCGAGGAGGCGGACCGGCTGCGCGCCGACGCCGACGCACGGGCCGAGGAGACCGTGGCCAAGGCGCAGCGCGACGCCGAGCGGCTGGGCATCCTGGCCAAGGACGCCCTCGACGCCGCGGAGCGCGACGCCGAGGAGCGCCGCCGCGCGGCCGAGGAATCGCTGGTCGCCGCCGAGGCGGAGGGCCGCCGCATCCTGGACGAGGCGCGCGACGAGGCCAACAGGCGCCGCACGGACGCGGCCCAGCAGGCCGACCAGCTGATCACCAAGGCCCGCGCGGAGGCGGAGCGGCTGGGCATCCTCGCCAAGGACTCCCTGGAGTCCGCCGAACGGGACGCCGAGGCGGCCCGGGCGGAGTCCGACCGGATCCGCGACGAGGCGCGCGAGGACGCCAACAAGCGCCGCGCCGAGGCCGCGGAGCAGGCGGACGAACTCGTCTCCCGGGCGCAGGGCGAGGCGCTGAAGATCGGCGCCGCCGCGGAGGAGCAGGCCGACACCATGGTCGGCGCCGCCCGCACGGAGGCCGAGCGGATCGTCGCCGAGGGCACGGCGGAGAGCAACACCATGGTGGAGCGCGCCCGTACGGACGCCGACACCCTGCTGGGAGAGGCGCGCAGGGACGCGACCGCCATCCGCGAGCGCGCCCAGGAGCTGCGGCAGCGCGTCGAGGCCGAGGTCGAGGAGCTCCACGAGCGGGCACGTACCGAGTCGGCCGCCACGATGAAGTCGGCGGGCGAGCGGGTGGACAAGCTGGTCGCGGCCGCCACGGAGCAGCTGGAGAAGGCGGAGGCCAAGGCCCGCGAACTGGTCGCGGACGCCGAGGCCAAGGCCGAGGAGACGCGGTCCACCGCGAGCGCCGAGGCCAGCAAGGTCCGCATCGCCGCGGTGAAGAAGGCCGAGGAACTGCTCAAGGGGGCCGAGCAGAAGAAGAACGAGGCCGAGCGCGAGGCGGAGCGGGTGCGCGGCGAGGCCCGCGCCGAGGCCGAGCGCATCGTGGCCGAGGGCAAGAAGGAACTCGAGGTGCTCAGCCGGCGCCGCCAGGACATCAACGCCGAGATCACCCGGGTGCAGGATGTCCTCGAGGCGCTGGAGTCATTCCAGCAACCGAACGACGGAGGTAAGGGCAACGGTCAGAACGCCACACCGAACGGCAAGAACGCGGTCACTGCTGGTGCAGCAGCCGGTACGACACGGACAGGGAGCAAGCGGTCCGACGATGCGCCACTCGATTGAGCGGTCATTGTGCACAGTTACTGGACAGTGACTGTGAGGCACGCCGCCTGGGCCCCTAGGATTCCCCCCATCACCCCACCCGGTCTGAGTTGACAGGATCCTCATGAGCGACACTTCCTCCCCCTTCGGCTTCGAGCTCGTGCGGCGTGGATACGACCGCGGGCAGGTGGACGACCGCATCACCAAGCTGGTCGCCGACCGTGACAGCGCACTGGCCCGGATCAACGCGCTGGAGAAGCGCATCGAGGAGCTCCACCTCGAGACGCAGAACGCGCAGGCGCAGGTCAACGACGCCGAACCGTCCTACGCCGGTCTCGGCGCCCGCGTCGAGAAGATCCTTCGCCTCGCCGAGGAGGAGGCGAAGGACCTGCGCGACGAGGCCCGCCGTGCCGCCGAGCAGCACAGGGAGCTGGCCGAGTCCGCCGCCGCCCAGGTGCGCAACGACGCGGAGTCCTACGCCGCCGAGCGCAAGGCGAAGGCCGAGGACGAGGGCGAGCGCATCGTCGAGAAGGCCAAGGGTGAGGCCGGTCAGCTGCGCACCGACGCGCAGAAGGACGCGCAGGCCAAGCGCGAGGAGGCGGACGCCCTCTTCGAGGAGACCCGCGCCAAGGCGGCCCAGGCCGCCGCCGACTTCGAGACCAACCTGGCCAAGCGCCGCGAGCAGTCCGAGCGCGACCTGGCGTCCCGTCAGGCCAAGGCCGAGAAGCGCCTCGCCGAGATCGAGCACCGCGCCGAGCAGCTCCGCCTGGAGGCCGAGAAGCTGCGCACCGACGCCGAGCGCCGCGCCCGCCAGACGGTGGAGACCGCGCAGCGCCAGGCCGAGGACATCGTGGCCGACGCGAACGCCAAGGCGGACCGTATCCGCAGCGAGTCCGAGCGCGAGCTGGCGGCGCTCACCAACCGCCGCGACAGCATCAACGCCCAGCTGACCAACGTCCGCGAGATGCTGGCCACGCTGACCGGCGCGGCGGTCGCCGCGGCCGGCGCCCCCTCCGACGACGAGCCCGTCTCGCGCAGCGTCCCGGCCCAGCGCTGACGCTCCGGACGGCGCCGGAACGGATCGAGCCCCCCGCCTCCTCGGCGAGGGGCTCGATGATTCCGGGAACACAAACGGGTGCCTGAATTCCGGGTGCATGGCCCCTCGCGGCCGCATAGTGTATACCGCATGATCGAGTTGCAGGGGCTGACCAAGCGGTACGGCGACAAGACCGCGGTGGACGACCTCACCTTCACGGTGCGGCCGGGGGTGGTCACCGGCTTCCTCGGTCCCAACGGGGCGGGGAAGTCCACGACGATGCGCATGATGCTGGACCTGGACAGGCCGACCAGCGGCAGCATCCGCATCGACGGGAAGCACTACCGCGAACTCCACGAACCGCTCAAGCACATCGGGGCGTTGCTGGAGGCCAAGGCCGTGCACGGCGGCCGCACGGCGTACAACCATCTGCTGTGCCTGGCCCAGTCCAACCGCATCCCGCGCCGCCGGGTCGACGAGGTGCTGGAGGTCGTCGGTCTCGCACCCGTCGCCAAGAAGCGCTCCAAGGGCTTCTCCCTCGGTATGGGACAGCGCCTCGGCATCGCCGTGGCGCTGCTCGGCGACCCCGAGATCCTGATGTTCGACGAGCCGGTCAACGGACTGGACCCGGAGGGCATCCACTGGATCCGCAACCTGATGAAGGGACTGGCCGCCCAGGGCCGGACGGTCTTCGTCTCCAGCCATCTCATGAGCGAGATGGCGCTGACAGCGGACCACCTGATCGTGATCGGCCGCGGGAAGCTGATGGCGGACACGACGATGGCGGACTTCATCACCGCGAACTCCCGCTCCTATGTGCGCGTCCGCACGCCCGAGCCGGAGAAGCTGAAGGACGCGCTGGCGGCCGCGTCGATCACCCCGGTGCTCGACGGCGAAGGCGCCTTCGAGATCGAGGACGTGGAGCCGGCCACGATCGGCGAACTCGCCGCCAGCCACCAGCTGGTGCTGCACGAGCTCAGCTCCCAGCAGGCCTCTTTGGAGCAGGCATTCATGCAACTCACCGCGCAATCGGTGGAGTACCACGCCGGCGGCCCCGCAGCGGAGAGCGGCGAGGCCGCCGCCCCCGCGCCCCAGTGGGGTGCCGCCTGGAACACGCGCGCCGGAAAGGAAGCCTGACATGGCAGCGACCACCGCTGTTCTGCAGTCGGAGTGGACCAAGGTCAGGACCGTCCGGTCGACCGTGTGGACGCTGGCGTCGGCCGCCGTCTCCACCATCGTCATCAGCGGTCTGTTCTGCCTGCTCTTCCGCACCCAGTGGGACACCATCGAAGAGGGCGCCCGCGCCCAGTTCGACCCCACGGCCCAGAGCCTGTCCGGTCTCTTCCTCGGCCAGCTCGCGCTGATCACCTTCGGCGTGCTGATCATCTCCAGCGAGTACAGCACGGGCATGATCCGGGCCTCGCTCTCGGCGGTGCCGCAGCGCGCGGCCTTCTACTTCTCCAAGGTCGCCGTCGCGGCCGGCATCACCTTCGTCCTCGGGCTGATCGTCAGCTTCGTCTCCTTCTTCGTCGGGCAGGCCATCCTCGGCGGTGACCTCGCCACCTCGATCAGCGATCCGGGAGTGCTGCGCGCGGTCTTCGGGGCCGGCCTCTACATGACGCTGATGGTGCTCTTCGCGGTCGGCGTCGCGGCGATGCTGCGCAGCCCGCTGGTCTCGCTGGGCATCCTCATCCCCTTCTTCTTCCTGGTCTCCGGCATCCTCTCGGCCGTGCCGGGAGCCAAGAGCGTGGCCCGGTACTTCCCGGACCAGGCCGGCAGCACGATCATGCGGGCGACGATCCCGCCGAACGACCCCGCGCCGTACGGCCCGTGGAGCGGCCTCGGCATCATGGCGCTGTGGGTGGTCGCCGCGCTGATCGGCGGCTACGTGCTGCTGAAGAAGCGGGACGCCTGACCGCCGCCTGGTGATCCGGGCCCGCAGGGGCGGGAACCGACCCCGCCCCTGCGGGCCTCCTCACCTCTCGGGGGCGACGCGGACCGTCCGCCTGGGGGGCGAAGCATGATCGAGGCAAGCGGCCTCACCAAGACCTACGGCAGCAAGACCGCCGTCGCCAACCTGTCCTTCCAGGTGCGGCCCGGCGCCGTGACCGGCTTCCTGGGGCCCAACGGCTCCGGCAAGTCGACCACGATGCGGATGATCCTGGGCCTGGACACCCCGACGGCGGGGCGGGTGACCGTCGGCGGGCTGCCGTACCGGCACCTGCCCAACGCCGCCCGCCGGGTGGGTGCGCTGCTGGACGCCAAGGCCGTGCACGGCGGACGCAGCGCGCGCCAGCACCTGCTGTGCCTGGCGCAGCTGTCCGGGATACCGGACCGCCGGGTGGACGAGGTGCTGGCGGCGGTGGGCCTGCGGGAGGTCGCGCACCGGCGCTCGCGGGGCTTCTCGCTCGGCATGGGGCAGCGCCTCGGCATCGCGGCGGCGCTGCTGGGCGACCCCGAGGTGCTGCTGTTCGACGAGCCGGTCAACGGACTGGACCCGGAGGGCATCCACTGGGTACGGCATCTGATGCGCGGACTGGCCGCGGAGGGCCGTACCGTCTTCGTCTCCTCGCACCTGATGAGCGAGATGGCGCTGACCGCCGACCACCTGATCGTGATCGGCCGCGGGCAGCTGCTGGCCGACATGAGCGTCAAGGACTTCATCGCCCACCACTCCGCCGGCTTCGCGATGGTGCGCACCCCGGAGGTCGCCGCGGACCGCGAGAAGCTGACGAAGGCGCTCACCGAAGCGGGCGCGCAGGTGCAGCAGGAGCAGGACGGCGCCCTGCGCGTGACCGGTCTGGAGCTGCCGCGGATCAGCGACCTCGCCCACGAGGCCGGGGTACGGCTGTGGGAGCTCTCCCCGCACCAGGCCTCGCTCGAGGAGGCCTACATGCGCCTGACCAACGGCGCGGTGGACTACCGCTCCTCGGCCGACCCGCGGCAGGGCCTGCGGCAGCCCGCCACCGCGCCTGCGCCGGGCGGGTGGGGCGCGCCGCCGCAGGGACCGTGGCCGCATCCCGTCCCGCAGCAGTCGCCGTACGGGCACGGGTATCCGCAGCAGTCGCCGTACGGGCACGGCCACGGGTATCCGCAGCAGCCGTACGCCCCGCCGGTGCAGCCGGGCCCCGGGGCGGCGCCGGCCGCGGCGTCCTTCACCCCCTACGCGCAGCTGCCGGCTCCCCCCGCCCGGCCCGTGCCGCCGGCCGCGCCGGCCTTTCCCCCGCCGCCGGCCGCGCCGTCCGCCCCGCCCGGCGCGCAGCCGACCCAGCCGACCCAGCCCGCCGAGGACGCCCGATGACCGCCCCCGTCCCCCTCCCGGCCCCGCAGTTCTCCTCCACCCTCCCGACGGCCGGCACCCACCTCGGCCACGCGCTGAAGTCCGAGTGGACCAAGATCCGTACGGTGCGCTCCACCCTCTGGACGCTCGGCGTCATGCTGGTGCTGATCCTCGGCATCAACCTGCTCGTCGTCGGCCTGTCCTCGCCCGAGCGCGTCACCGAACCGGTGCTCGCCTTCGGCCTGTTCGGGGTGCTCCTCGGCCAGCTCTGCGTCATGACGCTCGGGGTGCTGGTGATCAGCTCGGAGTACGGCACGGGCATGATCCGCACGACCCTCACCGTGTGCCCCCGGCGCGGCCGGGTGCTCACCGCGAAGGCGATCGTCTTCTTCGCGCTGACGTTCACCGTCACCACCGTGGCCTGCGCGCTCACCGCGCTGATGAACGACGCCGCCTTCGGCGGCAAGCCGGTGGGGGAACCGGACTTCGTGAGCGCGCGGCTCGTCGTCGAGGACGGCCTCAGCGCCGCCGAGGGCGGCCAGTGGCTCGGCGCCACCGTCGGCGTCGGCCTGTACGTGGCCCTGCTCGGTCTGCTCTCCCTGGCCGTGGGCGCGCTGCTGCGGCACTCCGCGGGCGCGATCACCACGATGATGGGCCTGGTCCTGCTGCCGCTGATCATCGCGATCTTCATGCAGTCGGAGAACCTCCGGACGGTGCAGGAGAAACTGATCGAGTACTCCTCCCCCAACGCCATCGCGTCGCTCCACCAGATGCCGATGCTGGGCGACGGCGACGCCGACGGCGTGCGCCAGTTGGTGCTCCTGGCGATCGTCACGGCCGCCGCCCTGGGCGCGGCCTACGCGGCGCTCGCCAAGCGCGACGTCTGACCCGGCCCGGACACCGGGCCTCCTGCCCCCCGCTCAGTACCGGGGGGCGTTGCGGGACCGCTGGAGTCGTGCGCCCCGGCGGTCCCTCGCGTTCCAGCAGGCGGTGTGCCAGTGGCGCCGGTCCTCCACGCCGCCGTACTCCGGCCAGGCCACCAAGTGGCCGACCCCCGGCGGGATCTCCTGGTCGCAGCCGGGGCAGCGGTAGAACTTGCCGCCCGTGCTCCCGGACAGCTGGCGGACCGTCCACTGCTGGCCCTGCCAGGTCTCCACGCGCTCCGGGCCCCGGGCCGGTCCGGCCTCGGGTCGCTCCTCGGGTCGGCCGGCGGCGCCTCGCGGGCGGTTTCGGCGCGGGGACACGGGCACACACCTCACGCGGTCGGGGGACTCGGCCGCCACCCAGCCTACGCGCACCGTCCGCCGCGCCGAATACCCGGTCGGGCAACCCTCCCATCCGGCCGCCGCCTGAAAAATCATGAAATCGAGGTGGCCGTGCCGTGCCTTTGGCACGTGTCAGACGTTAATGCCGCTAGGGGAGCCGTGTCGGCCACCGAGGAAGGTGTGAAGCACGATGCGTGTCGGTACTTTCGTCCTCGCCGCCCAGTTCCCTGGGCAGGGACCGGAGGAGGCGCTGCACCGCGCGGTGCGGTCGGCCGAGGCGGCGGAGCGGGCGGGGCTGGACACCGTGTGGCTGGCGGAGCACCACTTCGTGCCGTACGGCGTGTGCCCGTCGGCCGTGACGCTCGCCGCGCTGCTGCTGGGCAGGACGCGCCGGATCGGGGTCGGCACGGCCGTGAGCGTCCTGCCGACCGCGCACCCGGTGGCGGTCGGCGAGCAGGCGGCGCTGCTGCACATCACCTCGGGCGGCCGGTTCACGCTGGGCGTGGGCCGCGGCGGCCCCTGGGTGGATCTGGAGGTCTTCGGCGCCGGACTCGCCGCTTTCGAGAGCGGCTTCCCCGAGTCGCTGGATCTGCTGCTGCGGTGGCTGCGCGAGCCCCGGGTGGGGGCCTCGGGGGAACGATTCGCCTTCCGAGAGGTCGAGGTCGTCCCGCGTCCCGACGCGTTCGAGGCGCCCGGTGGTCCGCCGGTCGTCGTCGCCTGCACCTCGCCGGGCAGCGTCCGTCTCGCGGCGCGCAGGGGTCTGCCCATGCTGCTGGGCATGCACTGCGGGGACGAGGACAAAGCCGCCATGGTCGCAATGTGGCAGGCGGAGGCCCGCGACGCAGGGCTTTCACCCGAATCGGTGGCCGCGGCGGAACACGTCTCCGCGGGCGTCGTACAGATCGCGGACCGCCGCGCGGACGCCGTGGAGACCCTCACCAAGGCGATGCCCGGCTGGCTCCAGCAGGGCCTGGCCGCACACCGTACGGTCGACGGCCGGCCGCGGACGATGCGCGACCCCCTCGCCTACACCGAACTCCTCTGCGGGCTCCACCCCGTGGGCCCGCCGGCGCTGTGCGCCGACCGTCTCACCGCCACCGCCGAGCGGACGGGCATCCGCCGCTTCGCCCTCCTCGTGGAGGGCTCCGGTGATCTCGCCGCCACCGAGGAGAACGTGGCACGGCTCGGCGGTGAAGTGCTCCCGCAATTGGCCTGATTGAAACCTCAAAGAGCAGTGGTGCGACCTATTGCGACCAATGGCGGGAGCACCGCGCCCGGTTCAGCAGTCCCGGAGTTCCGGGGACTGGTTCAGCAGCTGCGCGCGGACGGAGGTGAAGGTGGCGTACCGCTCGTCGACCGCCGGGTCCAGCGGGAACACCGCGACCCGGTGGCAGTTCTGGAACGCCAGCCGGACCCCGAAGTGGCGCTGCAGGGCCCCCCGTATCGCGTCACTCGCCAGGGCGCGGAGCAGCTGGCCACGCGCGTTCTCGTCCGGCGGGGGCACCTGGTTGTCGGCGAACGGACCGCCGTCCACCTTGAGTTGTGCCGCCAGAGAGCTGATCATGTCCCATGCGTAAGGCAGGGAGGTCCGGACGCAGTCGACGAACTCCCGTTCGTCGACCTCGCCTCGCTCGGCCTGTTCGAGGAGGGCCGGTGAGACGTCGAGCGACATGAGTACTCCTCTCGTGACCCCCCTGTCCGAGGAGTCAGACGGACTACGGGCAGAAGCCGCCCGGCGTTCTCCCGCATGACGGCCTCCAGGCACAACCGTAGGCGGAGAGGTCCCGTGGCACTAGGCGGGAGCACTCACTACAGGCCATTTTCCGACCGCGCCCGGTAGCGAGTAACGTAGCCGACCATGCGTCTCGTCATCGCCCGCTGCTCCGTGGACTACGCGGGCCGGCTCTCCGCCCATCTGCCGTCGGCGACCAGGCTGCTCCTGGTCAAGGCCGACGGCAGTGTCTCCGTCCATGCCGACGACCGTGCCTACAAGCCGCTGAACTGGATGTCGCCCCCCTGCACGCTCAAGGAGAGCGAGGACGGGGTCTGGACGGTCACCAACAAGGCCGGCGAGCAGCTGATCATCACCATCGAGGACGTGCTGCACGACTCCACGCACGAGCTCGGTGTCGACCCCGGGCTGATCAAGGACGGTGTCGAGGCCCACCTGCAGGAGCTGCTGGCCGACCGCATGGAGGTGCTCGGCGAGGGCTGGAGTCTCGTCCGCCGCGAGTACCCGACCGCCATCGGCCCAGTGGACATCCTGTGCCGGGACGCGTCCGGCGCGACCGTCGCGGTCGAGATCAAGCGCCGCGGCGAGATCGACGGCGTCGAGCAGCTCACCCGCTATCTCGAACTCCTCAACCGCGACCCCTTGCTGGCACCCGTGAAGGGTGTTTTCGCGGCACAGGAGATCAAGCCGCAGGCGCGGGTCCTCGCCACGGACCGCGGCATCGACTGCGTCGTCCTCGACTACGACGCGCTGCGCGGCATCGAGGACGACAAGCTCCGCCTCTTCTGAAGGAGCCTTCGACGCGCCGTGCTCCGGCAGGCGCACCGCGACGCCGACCACCGCTGCGGCCAGGGCCGGCGCTCCCGTGATCCGCGCGGGCGGTGACGGCGTGGCCGCCCCGGCCAGTCCCCCGGCGGCTCCTCGGACGACTCCAGGGGACCGGCGGCGGGGACAACACGGCGCGGCCGACGCGGGCTTCAGCTCCTGCACCGCCCGAGCACCTGCGCCGGCCGGCGAGCTGGAACCCGCTGGGCATGCCCACGGTGAGACAGCCGGCGGAGTCGGCTGTGGCCTTCCCGAGGATCACCGGCCGGTCGTGCTCGGCGGGCCGAGAACGACCCGAGGGTGTACGGCGCGGCCCGGTGGCCGGCGCGGTGCCGGCCATGCCGGGCCTGGCGCGCTCACGCGATCGTGCCGGTGGTGCCGCCGGGCAGCTCGGTGCCGGTGGCGGAACTCACGGGAGCACTCGCTCCGGTGGTGCCGCCGCCGTCCGCGCCGCCCTCGGTCGTACCTCCGTCCTCCGCGCCGCCGTCGCCACCGGGCTCGCCCGTGGTGGGCGGGGGGCTGGTCGGGTCGCTCGGAGTGGTCGTCGGTGATCCGGACGTGCCGCCGCCGGTCGGGGTGCCCGTCCCCCCGGAGTCGCCGCCGGAGGTGGTGCCTCCCCCGCCGGTGGTGCCGCCCGACGTGCCGCCCGACCCGCCGTGCGAACCACCGCCGGAACCGCCGGTCGAGGAGCCTGCGCCGGAGCCGCCGGTCGACGAACCGCCTCCCGTGCCGCCGGTCGACGAACCGCCCCCTGTGCCGCTGCCGCCGTCGCCTGTGCCGCCGTCGCCTGTGCCGCCGTCGCCTGTGCCGCCGTCGCCTGTGCCGGCGGTGGCGCCGCCGGACACCGATCCCGCGCCGCCGGGACGCGTGGTGTCGCCGGGGGTGGTTCCACCGGACGGTGCGCCAGGCGTCGCGGTGCCGCTTCCGCTCGCGGGGGGTTCGGTCCGCCTGCCGGAGCCGGCGCTCGGTGTCTCCTCGGACGGGAGACCCTCGTCCGGGTCGTCCTCCTGGGCGGACTCGACCGGCTTCACGTTCATCGGGGTGTTCTGGCCGCCGCCGGAGGCCGTCGTGCCGAGGGCCACGACGGTGCCGAGCACGGCCGCCAGGAGGGTGCCCGCGCCCGCGGCGACGAGATTGCGGCGCCGGGAGCCGGTGAGGGCGACCCGGCTCGGGGAGGCGACCGCCCCGGGCAGGCTCTTGGCGATGATCGTCGTAGGCGCCTCGGACAGGTCGACGCCCGCCGCCGCGGCCCCGGCGCCCCCGGCTCCCGAGCCGGCTATGAGACCGCCCTCCCGGTCCACGGCGAGCGCGAGGGTGCGGCGCCCCACCGTGCTGCCCTGGCGGTCCGCGAGGGCGCCGCGCAGGGCTATGGAGGCCTCCAGTTCGCTGCGGGCGCGGTCCAGATTCCCCTGGCACAGCGCCAGCACGCCGAGTTCGTGGAGGAAGTACGCCTCCTCCGCCACCTCCCCGGCGTGCCGGGCGGCCTCCTGGCCGAGGCGCAGCGCGCGTTCCCACGCGCTCCAGTGCATGGCGGCGGCGAGGACCGGCGCGACCGTACGGGCCAGGAGCACCGCGGCGCTGGTGTGCCCGCCGTCGCGGGCGGCCCCCAGGGCGGCCAGGATCGCCTCCGCCTCGGCGGCGACGCGTCGCGGGGTCACCGAGGGGTGCCCGGCCCACCAGGCGTAGTGCTGGGCGGCGGCCAGCGCCTGCGGGGAACCCTCGGCGGCGGCCTCGGCGGCCAGTCCGTCCGCGAGGGCCAGTTGCCGGGCCACGCCCGCCGCGAGGCGGTGGTGCCCGGCGACCGGAGCGGCGAGTCCGACGGCCACGATCTCGCCGAGAGCGGAGTCGCCGCGAGTGTCGCCGACGAGCGCCGGCAGGTGCGCCTGGTGCGGCAACTCGCCGCCCAGGGCCACGGCGAAGCGCAGTGCCTCCTGGGCGGAGGCGCCGAGGCGGGAGGCGAGCAAGGCGGCGGGGGCGGCGCTCTCGGCGAGTGAGGGCAGCGGCAGATGCGCGGCCGACGCGCCCGGCCCGGCGTCGTCGGAGGAAGCGCCGGCGGCGAACCCGTCCACGGCTTCCGCGTCGCCCCACACCGACTCGTCGGCCGCAGACAACTCCGCGCCGAGGGCGTCGCGCTGCCGCAGCAGCGCACCGGCCTGGACGAAGCGCAGCGGCAGGCCCTCCGACTCGAACCACAGGTCGGCCGCCCAGGCCGTCTCCTCCTCCGTCGGCGGGCGGCCGACGGCGAGTTCCAGCAACTCCAGGCAGGCGACCCGGGTCAGTCCCGGCAGGAAGACCTCCTCGACCGCGGAGTCGGCGGCCGGGGCCGGCACGTCGGGCGTGGCCGACATCAGGAAGGCGCACTCGGGCGCCGCAGCGAGCAGTTCCTCCAGAGCGGCGCCGCCGAACTCCAGGTCGTCCAGGACGACGACAGCGCCGACGTCGCGCAGCAGCTCCAGCAGACGGCGGCGGTCGGGTCGGTAGTCCTCGGCGTCGTAGACGGTGGCGAACATCTCCTGCAGCAGATCGCCGGAAGTCCGCCGGTAGCCGGAGAGCCGGATCACGCCGTCGGGGGCGAGGTCCGCGCAAGCCTCGGCGACCGCGTCGAGCAGCACGCTGCGGCCGGCGCCGGAGGGCCCGGTGACGCGCACCGAGCGGCCCCGGGTGAGCAGTCGCACCAGGCGCTCGCGCTCCTCCTGGCGCTCCAGCAGCGGGAGCTCGGGGGCGCGGGGGCCCGGCGGCACCGCCGGCCGTCCGGCGGCGGTCAGCGCGGCGCGCGCCCAGGCCGTGCGCCGTACGGGCGCGGGCAGGTCGCCGGGAGCGAGGGCGCTGACCTCGCTGCCGTCGACGGAGTTGAGGGTCAGCCTGCAGTCGCCCACGACGAGTTCGACGACGCGTGGCGCGTCGCCGTCCGCCGTGCCCGCCGCGATCTCGAGGGCGAGCGGATCGCGCGCCGGCCGGCCGACGCGCGGGATCGGCGCGGTGCGGTCCTCGGGGCCGCCGGAGGGCGCCGCTTCGGGGAAGCTCGTGGAGTCCTGTCGAGCGCCGTACTCGTCACCGGTCATGTCGGGTCCGTGTGGGTCCATTGATCTCCGCCCCCAGGTGCGTCGCAGCGGGGCCCCACCGGGACCGCGGTTGCGCCGTCGGACCGGTCCGGCTCCCCTCCTCGGCGTACGGGGTTGCGGCACGCCGGAACCGAACCCTAAACCTTCCCCCGGTAGGTGCGAAGCCCAGGGCTGCCCTGCCGCCCTTGCGTCCGTATCTGTCCGGGCTTGCCTCCCCGGCGGCGCGCCCCGGCCTCACCAGGCGGTACGGCCAGGGACTGCTGGCCACCCGCGGGGCCCGCGGTTCCCGAACTCCGCTGCAAGGCGCCCCGGACGCGTTGCAGCGCACATCGGAGAGTCGTCCTCGGAGCGGGCCGCTCGGACGATTCGGCACCGCAGCCAGGCGCCGTGCCCGCCGCCGAGGGCCGGGCGGGACTCTCGAAGGCTAGGTGCGCGGCAGCGCTTCCGCCGCGATTCCCCCCTCGATGACCAGGATGCGGTGCAGCCTCGTGGCGACCAGCAGCCGCTGCATCTGCGCGGGCACCCCCCGCAGGACGAGGCGCCGGTCCGCCCGGCCGCAGCGGCGGTGCGCCCCCATGATGACTCCCAGGCCCGTCGCGTCCCACGAGTCGAGTCCGGTCAGGTCGAGCACGAGGTCGCCGCGGCCGCCGTCCACCGCGCTGTGCAGGACCTTGCGGGCGTCCGCCGCGGTGCGGACGTCGAGGCGGCCCCCGACGACCAGCTCGGCGTGATCGCCCCTGATGTGCATGCCGCCTCCCCGTGAAGTGAATGGATGGTAGTGCCATGGCTCTATGTAACTGACGGTTCGTCGTACGAAGAGGTTGCCGTCTGTGAGCGAACCGATACCGAATTCACCCCCGCGAGTGACAGCAGGGGTCCGAGGGGCCCTGCCCGCCGACGGTCCGCGCCGGACCGGGCCGGTCCGTGCAGGGCAGGGCCCCTGGAGCGACGCCCCGTCAGTAGCGGTAGAAGCCCTCGCCGCTCTTGCGGCCGAGCGCGCCGGCGTCCACCATGCGCCGCATGAGCTCCGGCGCGGCGAACTTCTCGTCCTGGGACTCGGTGTAGATGTTGTCGGCGGCGTGCAGCAGGATGTCGACGCCTGTGAGGTCGGCGGTCGCCAGCGGGCCCATCGCGTGGCCGAAGCCGAGCTTGCAGGCGACGTCGATGTCCTCGGCCGAGGCGACGCCCGACTCGTAGAGCTTGGCGGCCTCCACGACCAGCGCCGCGATCAGCCGTGTGGTGACGAAGCCGGCCACGTCCCGGTTGACGACGATGGTCGTCTTGCCGATCTCCTCGGCGAAGGCCTTGGCGCGCGCCAGCGTGTCGTCACCGGTCTTGTAGCCGCGGACCAGTTCGCACAGCTGCATGAGCGGCACCGGCGAGAAGAAGTGGGTGCCGACCACGCTCTCCGGGCGCTCCGTGACCGCCGCGATCTTGGTGATCGGGATGGCGGAGGTGTTGGAGGCGAGCACCGCGTCCGCCTTGGCGATCTTGTCGAGCGCGCGGAAGATCTCCTGCTTGACCTCGATCTTCTCGAAGGCGGCCTCGACGACGATGTCGGCGTCGGCGGCGGCGTCCAGGTCGGTGGTGGTGGTGATGCGGGCGAGCGCGGCAGCCGCGTCCTCGGCGCTGAGCTTGCCCTTGGCGACGAACTTCCCGAAGGAGGCCTCGATCCCGCTCTTGCCCCGGGCCAGCGCCTCGTCCGTGATGTCACGCAGGACGACGTCGTAACCCGCCTGTGCGGACACCTGCGCGATGCCGGAGCCCATCAGGCCGGCTCCGATGACGGCGAGCTTCTTCGCCACGGCACACACCAATCTTCTCGATGCTGTTGCCGGGACCTTAACGTCGGTTCACAGCGGAGCGCAGCAGGAAGTTAGGCGGGTCACCCTGTGTCGTTCGTCGCACAGTTGAGACCCCCGGCGCCCAGTTGGTGCCGCAGCGCGTCCAGTTTGACCGGGACCGCCCCGCTAAGACCGCCACCGCTCGCCGCGGCGGACATGCGGCGGGCCGGCGGCGCGCCCGCCACGGGGCGCGCCCGGAGAATGCGCTGACTACGCTCGACACATGGTCAATCTGACGCGCATCTACACGCGGACCGGGGACGACGGCACGACCGCCCTCGGCGACATGAGCCGCACGGCCAAGACCGACAGCCGCATCGCGGCCTACGCGGACGCCAATGAGGCGAACGCGGTCATCGGCGTGGCGCTGGCGCTCGGCGCGCTCCCGCAGGAGGTCGCGGCCGTCCTCGTCCGGGTCCAGAACGACCTCTTCGACGTCGGCGCCGACCTCGCGACGCCCGTCGTCCCGGACCCCACGTACCCGCCGCTGCGCGTGGAGCAGTCCTATGTGGACCGGCTGGAGGCTGACTGCGACCGCTTCCTGGAGGAACTGGAGAAGCTGCGCAGCTTCATCCTGCCCGGCGGCACCCCCGGCGCCGCGCTGCTCCACCAGGCGTGCACGGTGGTGCGCCGCGCCGAGCGCTCCACATGGGCCGCGCTCGGGGAACACGGCGAGACGATGAACCCCCTCACCGCCACCTATCTCAACCGGCTCTCCGACCTGCTGTTCATCCTGGCCCGTACGGCCAACAAGGAGGTCGGCGACGTGCTGTGGGTGCCCGGCGAGAACCGCTGACCCCGCCCGCTCAGGCGCGCGGCCGCGCGGCCGGCTCCCGCTTGGGCCACAGCGTGTAGCTCGCGGCGATGACCGCGTGGATCCCGGTGATCCAGGCCATCCGCACCTGCCAGGCCTGCAGGGCCCCGGTCCGGCGCGTGTCGCCGGCGAGCCGGATCGCCAGTTGCAGCAGGACGACGGCGACCACGGCGGACACCGCCGTACGGCCGAGGAGCCGCCACTCGTGCACGGCCCGCGCCCTGCCGTACACGGGTGACGGGCTCGGCTCGGGACCGCCGGCGAAGCGGTGCGCGAAGTGGGCGTCGGCCCAGCGGATCACGGAGTGTCCGTAGCCCGCCGAGAAGCCGATGTACGCGGCCGCGAGGCCGTGCCGGGCGCCGGCCGTGCCACCGTGCCGCAGATCGGCGACGGTACTGCCCATGAAGGGGAGCGCATGATCCGGGTGGTGGTCGCCGAGGACCAGTCCGCGGTACGGGCCGGGCTGGTGCTCATCCTGAGGTCGGTGCCCGACATCGAGGTGGTGGGCGAGGCGGCGGACGGCGAGGCCGCGATCCGCGCCGCCCTCGAGCTGCGGCCCGACGTGATCCTCATGGACCTGCAGATGCCGCGGATGGACGCGGTGTCCGCGACCCGGGAGATCGTCGGGCAGGGGCTGGCCGACGTCCTCGTCCTCACCACCTTCGACCTGGACGAGTACGTCTTCGGGGCGCTGCGCGCGGGCGCCGCCGGTTTCCTGCTCAAGGACACCGAGGCGGACCGGCTGATCGAGGGCGTCCGGCTGGTGGCCCGCGGCGAGGGGATGATCGCGCCCGCCGTGACCCGCCGGCTGATCGGCGAGTTCGCCCGCCCCCGGCCTCGTCCCGCCTCCGATCACGCGGCGCTGGGAACGCTGACGCCGCGGGAGCGGGAGGTGCTGGCCTGCGTGGGCCAGGGCTTGTCCAACGCGGAGATCGCGGCGCGGCTGGAGATGGCAGAGGCCACGGCGAAGACCCACGTCAGCCGCATGCTGGCCAAACTGGAGCTGCGCAGCCGCGTGCAGGCCGCGGTACTGGCGCAGGAGTTGGGTCTGATGGGCCGGCCGTAGGGCCGGCGGAAGCGGGCGAGGCCTCAGGCGGCGTCGGCTCTCCTCGGACTCCGTCCGGGGGGACCGCCACCCAGCGCGAAGGCCAAACGGAAGATCAGGCCACGTTCAGGCTCCCCCAGACTCCGTCCGGGGGGACCCCCACCCAGCGCAAAGGGCAAACGGAAGATCAGGCCACGTTGACGCGCTGGCCGGGAGGGGCGGCCTCGAGCCATGCGAGGAAGCCGGTGAGGGCGTCGTCGCTCATGGCGAGTTCCAGCTGGGTGCCGCGGTGCTCGCAGACCAGGATCACGGCGTCGGACAGGAGCGCCAGCTCCTCCTGGCCCTGCGGGAGGCGGCGGTGCAGCACCTCGATGGCGGAGCGCTCCAGCACCCGGCGCGGCCGGGGCGCATAGGAGAAGACCCGGAACCACTCGATCCGGTCACCGCTGTAGCGGGCCACGCCGTACGCCCAGCCCTTGCCGGAGGGTTCGCCGGTGCCGGGGGGCGGCATCCGCAGGCTGCAGTCGAACGTGCCGCCGGGCCGCTGGATGAGCCGGCGCCGCAGTCCGAAGACGAACAGCCCCAGCAGCGCCACGGCCACCAGGGCTCCGCACACCTGAAAAGCGAGGATCACGCCCACCGACCTCCTCGCTCCGTGTCACGAATAGGAATACTGCAGCCGCGGGACACCCTCCCGGGCCTCCCGCGGCTCATGGCCCAGTGGGCCGGCTGCTCAGCGCGACCCGCTGGTCGCGGCGATCAGCCGGACCTCGGCCCGGCGCTCACCGGCGGCGTCGGCCTCGGCCTTCGCGCGCTCCAGAGCCCGCTCCGCACGCTGGACGTCGATCTCCTCGGCGAGCTCGGCGATCTCCGCCAGCACCGAGAGCTTGTTGTCGGCGAAGGAGACGAAGCCGCCGTGCACCGCCGCGACGACGGTGCCGCCCTCGCTGGTGCGGATCGTCACCGGACCGGACCGGAGAACGCCCAGCAGCGGCTCGTGGTTCGGCATGACGCCGATGTCGCCGGACTCGGTGCGTGCGACGACAAGAGTGGCCTCGCCGGACCAGACACTGCGGTCCGCTGCGACCAGCTCGACGTGCAGCTCAGCCAAGATGGCTCCTCGGGTCGGCACCCACCGCCGTCCGGCGGGTGCATAAAACAAAGGATAACGGGGGTGCGGCAAGGGGGCGGACACAGGGTCCGCCCCCCTGCCACGGTGAGCCGTCGGGCGACGGGCGTCAGCTGACGCCGAGCTCGCGGGCGTTGCGCTCGAGGTCCTCGATGCCACCGCACATGAAGAACGCCTGCTCAGGGAAGTGGTCGTACTTACCGTCGGCGATGGCGTTGAAGGCGGCGATCGACTCGTCCAGCGGGACGTCGGAGCCGTCGATGCCGGTGAACTGCTTCGCCGCGTGGGTGTTCTGCGACAGGAAGCGCTCGATGCGGCGGGCGCGGTGGACGGTGAGCTTGTCCTCCTCGCCGAGCTCGTCGATACCGAGGATCGCGATGATGTCCTGGAGGTCCTTGTACTTCTGCAGGATCCCCTTGACGCGCATGGCGCACGCGTAGTGGTCCTCCGCGATGTAGCGGGGGTCCAGGATGCGGGACGTCGAGTCCAGCGGGTCCACCGCCGGGTAGATGCCCTTCTCCGAGATCGGACGGGACAGAACGGTCGTCGCGTCCAGGTGGGCGAAGGTGGTCGCCGGCGCCGGGTCGGTCAGGTCGTCCGCGGGGACGTAGATCGCCTGCATCGAGGTGATCGAGTGACCGCGGGTCGAGGTGATGCGCTCCTGGAGGAGGCCCATCTCGTCCGCGAGGTTCGGCTGGTAACCCACCGCGGAGGGCATGCGGCCGAGCAGCGTGGAGACCTCGGAACCGGCCTGGGTGAAGCGGAAGATGTTGTCGATGAAGAACAGCACGTCCTGCTTCTGCACATCGCGGAAGTACTCCGCCATGGTCAGACCGGCGAGCGCCACGCGCAGACGGGTGCCCGGGGGCTCGTCCATCTGGCCGAAGACCAGGGCGGTCTTGTCCAGAACGCCGGACTCCTCCATCTCCTGGATCAGGTCGTTGCCCTCACGGGTGCGCTCGCCGACGCCGGCGAACACGGAAACGCCCTCGTGCAGCTTCGCCACACGCATGATCATTTCCTGGATGAGGACGGTCTTGCCGACGCCGGCGCCACCGAACAGACCGATCTTGCCGCCCTTGACGTACGGGGTCAGCAGGTCGACGACCTTCAGGCCGGTCTCGAACATCTCGGTCTTGGACTCGAGGTCCTCGAACTTCGGGGCCTTGCGGTGGATCGCCCAGCGCTCACCGACGTTCGCGTTCTCCTCGGGGACGTTCAGCACCTCGCCGAGGGTGTTGAACACCTTGCCCTTGGTGAAGTCGCCGACCGGGACGGTGATGCCGTCGCCGGTGTCGGTCACCGGGGCCTGGCGGACCAGGCCGTCGGTGGGCTGCATGGAGATGGCGCGGACCAGGCCGTCGCCCAGGTGCTGGGCGACCTCGAGGGTCAGCGTCTTCTTCTTGCCGGCCTCGGCCGGGTCGGAGACCTCGACGGTGAGGGCGTTGTAGATCTCCGGCATCGCGTCGACGGGGAACTCCACGTCGACGACCGGGCCGATGACCCGGGCGACGCGGCCCGTGGCACCCCCAACTTCAGGGGTCGTCTCAACAGTGGCAGTCATGAATTTAGTCACTCCCCGCAGACGCGTCGGCCAGGGCGCTGGAGCCACCGACGATCTCGCTGATTTCCTGGGTGATTTCGGCCTGGCGGGCCTGGTTGGCAAGCCGCGTGAGCGTCCTGATGAGCTCCTCGGCGTTGTCGGTCGCCGACTTCATCGCGCGGCGGCGGGCGGCGTGCTCGGAAGCGGCGCCCTGCAGCAGCGCGTTGTAGATGCGGCTCTCGACGTACCGCGGCAGCAGCGCGTCCAGGACGCCCTCAGCCGACGGCTCGAAGTCGTACAGGGGGAGGATCTCCCCCTCCTTGCGGGCCTCGCCGCCGGTGGCGTCGGCGAGCGAGAGCGGCAGCAGCCGCTTCTCCACCGGCGCCTGCGTCAGCATCGACACGAACTCCGTGAAGACGATGTGCAGCTCATCCACGCCGCCGTCCGCGATGTCCTTCAGGACCACCTCGATCAGCGGGTCGGCGACCGACTTGGCGTCCGCGTAGGTCGGCTTGTCGGTGAACCCGGTCCACGAGTCCGCGACGGGGCGCTCACGGAAGCCGTAGTACGCCACGCCCTTGCGGCCGACGACGTAGTGCACGACCTCCTTGCCCTCCGCGCGCAGCCGCTCGGTGAGCCGGTCGGCAGCCTTGATCGCGTTGGACGAGTAGCCGCCGGCCAGACCGCGGTCGCTCGTGACGAGCAGCACCGCGGCTCGGGTCGCGTTCTCGGCCTCCGTGGTCAGCGGGTGGTTCGTGTTCGAACCGGTCGCGACCGCGGCCACCGCGCGGGTGAGCTCGTCGGCGTACGGGGACGAGGCGGCGACCTGGCGCTGGGCCTTGACGATCCGGGACGCGGAGATCATCTCCATCGCCTTCGTGATCTTCTTGGTCGCGGTGACGGACTTGATGCGGCGCTTGTATACCCGAAGCTGGGCGCCCATGCTCAGCCCTCACCCAGCAGCTTGCCGTCCGAGGTCTCGAACTGCTTCTTGAAGTCCGCGACCGCGTCGGTCAGGGCCTCGACGGTGTCGTCGCCGAGCTTGCCGGTCTCGGCGATGCCCAGCAGCAGGTCCTTGCGCTCGCGGCGCAGGTAGTCCAGCAGCTCGCGCTCGAAGCGGCGGATGTCCTCGACCGGAACGTCGTCCAGCTTGCCGGTGGTGCCGGCCCAGATGGAGACGACCTGGTCCTCGATCGGGAACGGCGCGTACTGGCCCTGCTTGAGGAGCTCGACCATGCGCTTGCCGCGCTCCAGCTGCGCCTTGGAGGCCGCGTCGAGGTCGGAACCGAAGGCGGCGAACGCCTCGAGCTCGCGGTACTGGGCGAGGTCCACGCGCAGGCGGCCGGCGACCGACTTCATGGCCTTGATCTGCGCCGAGCCACCGACTCGGGAGACCGAGATACCGACGTTCAGCGCCGGGCGCTGGCCCGCGTTGAACAGGTCGGACTCCAGGAAGCACTGGCCGTCGGTGATGGAGATGACGTTGGTCGGGATGAACGCCGAGACGTCGTTGGCCTTGGTCTCGACGACCGGCAGACCGGTCATCGAGCCGGCGCCCAGCTCGTCGGAGAGCTTGGCGCAGCGCTCCAGCAGGCGGGAGTGCAGGTAGAAGACGTCACCCGGGTAGGCCTCACGGCCCGGCGGGCGGCGCAGCAGGAGGGAGACGGCGCGGTAGGCGTCGGCCTGCTTGGACAGGTCGTCGAAGACGATCAGGACGTGCTTGCCGTCGTACATCCAGTGCTGGCCGATGGCCGAGCCGGTGTACGGGGCGAGGTACTTGAAGCCGGCCGGGTCGGACGCCGGGGCCGCCACGATCGTGGTGTACTCCAGGGCGCCGGCCTCCTCCAGCGCGGCGCGCACGCCGGCGATGGTGGAGCCCTTCTGGCCGATGGCGACGTAGATGCAGCGGACCTGCTTCTTGGGGTCGCCGGAGCGCCAGTTGTCGCGCTGGTTGATGATCGTGTCGATCGCCAGGGCGGTCTTGCCGGTCTGGCGGTCGCCGATGATCAGCTGGCGCTGACCGCGGCCGATCGGGGTCATCGCGTCGACGGCCTTGAGGCCGGTCTGCATCGGCTCGTGCACGGACTTACGGGCCATGACGCCGGGAGCCTGGAGCTCCAGGGCGCGGCGGCCGTCGGTCTCGATCTCGCCGAGGCCGTCGATCGGGTTGCCGAGCGGGTCGACGACGCGACCCAGGTATCCCTCGCCGACCGCGACCGAGAGCACCTCACCGGTGCGCTGCACCGGCTGGCCCTCCTCGATGCCGCTGAACTCGCCGAGGACGATCGCACCGATCTCGCGCTCCTCGAGGTTGAGGGCGAGACCGAGGGTGCCGTCCTCGAACTTCAGCAGCTCGTTCGCCATGACCGAGGGCAGACCCTCGACCTTGGCGATACCGTCGCCGGCCAGGCTGACCGTTCCGACCTCCTCGCGCGAGGCCGCGTCCGGCTTGTACGACTGGACGAAGTTCTCCAGCGCGTCCCGGATCTCCTCCGGCCGGATCGTGAGCTCCGCCATCTGGGTTCCCTGCTCTCCTTGTTGGGCCCGAAGTATTCGCTACGGCCCAACTCGGGCCGCTGATACTGCTCTTTGAGTTGGTGGCTGGTTCAGCCGGCCATCCGCCGACTCGCCTCTTCGAGGCGGTCCGCGATGGTCCCGTCGATGACCTCGTCGCCGACCCGGACCGAGATGCCGCCCGCGACCGCGGGGTCGACGTCCAGGTTCAGGTGCACCTGCCGGCCGTAGATCTTGGCCAGCGCGGCGCCGAGGCGCTGCTTCTGCCGGTCGTCCAGCGGTACCGCCGAGACGACGACCGCGACCGTGCGGTTGCGGCGCGCCGCCGCCAGCTTGGACAGGGCGTCGATCCCTGCCTCAAGGCTACGGCCTCGCGGGTAGGTCACGAGACGGACCACGATCCGCTCCGTGACCTGGTCGGCGCGGCCGCCCAGCAGCGAGTGCAGCAGGGTCGCCTTGGCCCGGGACCCCGCGGCGCGGTCGGTCAGCGCCGCCCGCAGCTCGCTGCTGCCGGAGACGATCCGGCCGAAGCGGAACAGCTCGTCCTCGACGTCGTCGAGGCGGCCCGCCCGCTCCGCGGCGATCAGGTCGGCGCTGTAGGACAGCTCCTCCAGCGCGTCGGTCAGATCACGCGGCTGCGACCAGCGGCTGCGGACCATGCCCGAGACCAGGTCGGACGTCTCGCCGCCGATCTGCCCGCCGAGGACCGCCTGCGCAAGGCCCGCCTTGGCCTCACCCGGCTGGGCCGGGTCGGTCAAGGCGCGGCGCAGCGAACCCTCGCGGTCGAGCAGCCCCGTGACGGCGGCCAGCTCCTCGGCGAGCTTCGCCGCGTCGACGGACGTGTTGTCCGCCAGCGCGTCGAGACGCTCGCGCGCGGTGGCCAGTGCCTCGCGGCTCGCTCCGTTCATCGCGCGGCCTCGGCCTTCTCCTCGAGCTCGTCGAGGAAGCGGTCGATCACGCGGCTCTGCCGGGCGGAGTCCTCGAGGGACTCGCCGACGATCTTGCCGGCCAGGTCGGTGGCGAGCTTGCCGACGTCCTGGCGCAGGGCGTGCGCGGCGGACCGCCGGTCGGCCTCGATCTGGGCGTGACCGGCGGCGATGATCTCCTCACGCTGCCGCTGGCCTTCCGCGCGCATCTCGGCGATGAGCGCGGCGCCCTGCTCCTGCGCCTCCTGGCGCAGACGCGCGGCCTCGTGGCGGGCCTCGGAGAGCGAGTGCTTGTACTCCTCGAGGGTCCGCTGAGCCTCGGCCTGTGCGGCCTCGGCCTTCTCCATGCCGCCCTCGATGGCCTCGCGGCGCTCGTCCAGAACCTTGTTGATGTTCGGGAGCAGCTTCTTGGCGAGGAAGAAGAAGACGATGGCGAAGGCGATGAGACCGATGACGAGCTCTGGGATCGGCGGGATGAGGGGGTTCTCCGCCTCCTCGGCCGCCAGCTGTGCCAGGGCGTTCACATCAGTGCCTTCCGTCGAAAGGGGTTGGTCTCGTCAGCCCGGACTCAGGAGGTCGGGTAGACGAACGGCATGACCAGACCGATCAGGGCGAGCGCCTCACAGAAGGCGAAGCCGAGGATCTGGTTGGCACGGATCAGGCCGGCGGCCTCGGGCTGGCGGGCGAGCGCCTGCGTGCCGTTGCCGAAGATGATGCCGATGCCGACGCCGGGGCCGATGGCCGCGAGGCCGTAGCCGATGGAGCCGAGGTTGCCCTTGATTTCGACACCAGCAGCGAGGGTCTGCAGAACGGACATGCCGGTTCTTCCTTCTCTTTCACGGACCGGTGGGGGTTGGCCACCGGACAATCGGGGGGTGCGGAGCGGTCAGGCTGCTCAGTGGTGCTCGGCGAGCGCGCCCTGGATGTAGGAGCAGGCCAGGAGCACGAAGACGTACGCCTGGACGGCCTGGATGAAGAGCTCGAAGGCGGTCATGACGATGACCATCACGAACGAGACGCCGGCGTAGGCGATGCCGATGCCGTTGAGCAGGTACCAGCTGGCGATGGTGAACAGCAGCAGCAGGACGTGCCCGGCGAACATGTTCGCGAACAGTCGCACGGCGTGCGTGAAGGGCCGCACGATGACGTTGGAGAGGAACTCCAGGCCGACGACCATCGGCAGCACCGCGCCGAGGGACTTGTCGTAGCCGGTGATGTTCTTCCAGCCGCCGACGAAGCCGTGCTTCTTGAAGGTCAGCGAGATCCAGGTGACGTACACGATCGCGGCGAGCGCGGCCGGGTAGCTGATGATCGCCGTCACGGGGAACTGGGCGATCGGCACGATCGACCACAGGTTCATGATCCAGACGAAGAAGAACAGCGCGACCATGAAGGGCACGTACTTCTCGCCGTCCCGCTTGCCGATCGTCTCGTAGACGATGCCGCGCCGGACGAAGTCGTAGCCGGCCTCGGCGACCATCTGCAGCTTGCCGGGGACGATCTTCGGCTTGGCGAAGGCAGCCCAGAAGAAGCCGACGATCACGATGCTGCCGATCAGCGCCAGCAGCATCGTCTTGTTGAAGTAGACGCTGCTGTCCCCGTCGCCGATCAGCGGCTTGAAGAGGAAGGAGTGCAGGCCGGGGGCCGGGAAGCCGCACCCGTCGAAGATGTGGCAGTTCGTCTCGAAGGCGAGCGTCGTTACATCACTCACCGAGAGCTCCTTCAGCGTGGCGCATAGGTACGGCAACCTCTACGTGTCGGCGCGGCACACGGCCACGGAACGGCACTGGACTGGTCTTGCGGATGTGGGGGCGGCGGGTGGGCGCTTGGCCGAGGGGCTGTTGCGAAGGCATGACTGCCACCCGCGCCAGCTCTGCCGCAGTTGAGACCGGACGATAGCAAACGAGCGGAACGCCGCTTGCACCGGCCCTGCCTTTCACGGTGAAGTTCCGGCGGATCCGGGCTCCACGTACAGCATCTTGGTCTTCATGTGAGCACGGGCCTGGGCCGCGATCCACACCAGGGTCGTGCCGAGCAGTGTGAAGGCGAACACCTGGGTGTCGAACAGCGTCGTGTGCTTGAAGACGGCCAGCACGATGGCGAGCAGCAGCAGCTGCACGGTGTAGAGCATCAGGCCCATCGCCTGGAACAGCGAGGGGTAGGAGCGGGCGGTGCGCTGAAGCACCGTCAGGCCGATTCCCATGAAGACGATCACCACCAGCGCGCCGAAGCCCGCTCCGATCGCCCCCTTGCCGCCCGCGAGCACACCGGAGACAGCGGCCGCTGCCACCCCCGCCGCGGCCGCGGGCACGGCGCAGAGCAGGAGCGTTCGGACGTCGTTGGACTGCATGGCGGCAGCTCCTCCGGCGAGGTCGGGTACAGGGATCGTCGAGGACGAGGGTAGCCCGGCTGCGGGGGCATGCCTCATGCCGGAAGACCATCGCTCTAGGGTCTTTCGGCTTGACTCCGGGTTCTCGTGAACGGTATCACAAACTATTTGATGAGTCCTTTACCCGGTTCGTGTGTGCCCTGTCACACGGACGGAGTAATCATCGCAGCGTCAACCTGACTCCGCGAGTCGAGTGTGCTATCGGGCGGCCGAGGCTACGACCGGCGGTCCGACCCCCGGCCGGCTTCCACCAGCGAGCGGGCACTGAGCGCGGTCGCTCCGTTGACGCCGGGCGCCTCCCCGGCGGCGATGGCGGCCGCGGCGGCGCTGTGGGCCGCGTGCGCGGCCTCCGCCCGGTTGCGGCGGTAGCGCGGCGGAACGAACGACTCCGCCCAGCGCGGCGCCCGCGGCTGGAAGCGCGGCAGCAGCAGGGCGATCAGCCCCATCGCGCTCAGCACCACGATGCTCAGCACGATCCACAGGCTCGAGGAGTTGACCGAGAAGGCGACCGCGCCGAAGGAGATCAGCGCGGACCAGAAGTACATGATCCACACGGCCCGGCTGTGCGAGTGCCCGATGTCCAGCAGTCGGTGGTGGAGATGGCCGCGGTCGGCGGCGAACGGCGACTGCCCGTTCCACGTCCGGCGCACGATGGCCAGCACCAGGTCGGCCGCGGGGATCGCGATGAGCGTCAGCGGCAGCAGCAGCGGCATGTAGACCGGCACCATGAAGTGCGTGGTGTCCCGGGTCGAGCCGGTGAGGTTGGTGATGGCGTCCGGATCGGTCTGACCGGTGATCGAGATGGCGCCGGAGGCCAGCACCAGGCCGATCAGCATCGAGCCCGAGTCGCCCATGAAGATCCGCGCGGGGTGCAGGTTGTGCGGCAGGAAGCCCACGCACATCCCGATGAGGATGGCGCTGAACAGCGTCGCCGGGGCGGCGGCCTCGATGCCGTAGCCGTACCAGATCCGGTACGCGTACATGAAGAACGCGATCGCGGCGATGCACACCATCCCGGACGCGAGTCCGTCGAGTCCGTCGACGAAGTTCACCGCGTTGATCGTGATCACAACCAGTGCCACGGTCAGCAGCGTCGACTGCACCGGTGTGAGCGCGACGATGCCCTTGCCCGGGATCGGCAGCCACAGGACGGTCAGGCCCTGCAGCACCATCACGCCGGCCGCGATCATCTGCGCGCCCAGCTTGATCAGTGCGTCCACGCCCCACTTGTCGTCCAGCACACCCAGCAGCCAGATCAGTCCGGCGCCCGACAGCAGCGCCCGCGGCTCGTTGGAGAGCTCGAAGACGCTCTTGAGGTTGGTCAGGTGGGCCGCCACCAGCAGACCCGCGCACAGGCCGCCGAACATGGCGATGCCGCCGAGGCGTGGCGTGGGTTCGCGGTGGACGTCACGGTCACGGATCTCGGGCATGGCGCCTGCCGCGATGGCGAACTTCCGCACCGGCCCCGTGAGGAGGTAGGTCACGGCTGCTGCCACGCACAGGGTCAGAAGGTACTCGCGCACGGGCACACCCTATTCGCGTCCGGGTGGCGACTGTGAACACAGGTGAAGACTCACAGCGGGTCCCCAGGGTTGCACACGCCCGCCGCGATGAGCGGTCCGGCCCCTGTGAGGCGCGTCTCAGCCGGGGTACGGCGGGAATGCCCCGACCAGCTCCGCGACCTCGGCGGCCAGCCCCCGCTCCTCCCGCAGCGCCCGCACGATCAGGTCCGCGACCTGCGGCATCTGCTCCTCGCGCATCCCCTGGGTGGTCACCGACGCGGTCCCCAGGCGGATGCCCGAACCGGCCGCGCAGGGCTCCGTGTCGTAGGGCAGCGTGTACTTGTCGAGCACGATCCCGGCGGCCGCGCACAGCCCGCGGGCGTGCATCCCGGTCACGCCGAGGGCCGACACGTCGGCGGCGATCAGGTGGGTGTCCGTGCCGCCGGTGGCGATGCGCAGCCCGTGCCCGGCGAGCGCGTCGGCGAGGGCGCGGGCGTTGGCGACGACCTGGTGCGCGTAGAGCGCGAACTCCGGCCGCGCCGCCTCGCCGAGCGCCACCGCCTTCGCCGCGACGGCGTGCATGTGCGGACCCCCCTGCGAGAAGGGGAACACCGCCCGGTCGATGCGCCGGGCCAGGCCGGCGCCGCACAGGATCATCCCGCCGCGGGGGCCGCGCAGGGTCTTGTGCGTGGTGGCGCACACGACGTCCGCGTAGGGCACGGGGTTGGGGGCGGCGCCCCCGGCGACCAGGCCGAGCGTGTGCGCGGCGTCCACGATCAGATAGGCGCCGACCTCGTCCGCGATCTCCCGGAACGCGGCGTAGTCGATGTGGCGGGGGTAGGCGATCCCGCCGCAGACGATCGCCTTCGGGCGGTGCCGGTACGCCAGCTCCCGCAGCTGCTCGTAGTCGATCAGGCCGCCCTCCTCGAAGGTCTCGCTCCGCGTCACCCCGTATCCGGCGATGTGGAACCAGCGGCCGGAGAAGTTCGACTCGGACCCGTGGGTGAGGTGGCCGCCGTGCGCCAGCGACATCGCCAGGACGGTGTCCCCTGGCACCAGGAGGGCCGCGTAGGCGGCCAGTACGGCCGAGGAGCCGGAGTAGGGCTGCACGTTCGCGTGCGCGGCTCCGAACAGCCGTGTGGCCCGTTCCACGGCCAGCCGCTCGGCCAGGTCCACCAGCTCGCACCCGGCGTGGTGCCGGTGGCCGGGGTAGCCCTCGGCGTACTTGTTGGCGAGCGGCGACCCGAGGGCCGCCAGGACGGCCGGGGACGTGAAGTTCTCGCCCGCGATCAACTGCAGGCAGGACGCCTGCCGCTGGGCCTCGCCGAGGAGGATGTCGGCGAGCTCGGGGTCGTGGGCGCGCAGCTCGTCGAAGCCGGGGCCCGCGGCCGGGAGCGCGGGGGTGACTATTCGAGGTGAAGACGCTTCCGCGGTGGGCATGGCGGCGCTCCGGGGGCGGCGGGGAAGGCTCTCACCTGCCACTGTCGCACCCTTGCCGGCATTTCGCGTCGCGTTGTGCTCCACCGGGGGCCGCCGGGCGCACTCCGCGGGCGGCCGCTCGGGTTCCGGACGCGCGGTCGCGGCCGTGTGCGACGGAGGAGGGGTGCGACGGAGGAGGGGTGGGACGGGGTGCGGGTACGACAGGAGACGGGTGCGACGGGATGCCGCCGCGGCACGGCCGGACCTTCCGCCCGAGCCGCCGCGCGGTGTGCGTCGGGCGGTGTGCGGTGTGCGTCGGGCGGTCGGCGTCAGGCGGTCGGCGCCGGGACCCCGGTGAGCGCGGTCAGGACGGGGTCCAGCGCGTCGTGGATCTCCTCGCCGATGCTGCGGAAGAACGTCAGCGGGGCGCCGTAGGGGTCGTGCACCTCGTCCGCGTCGGCGGTGGGCGCCAGCAGCCACCCGCGCAACGCCGCGGCGGCGCGCACCAGGGAGCGCGCCCGCTCGGTCACACTGCCCTCCGGCAGCGTCGCCGGGTCTATCGCCTTCACCAGCCGGGTGAATTCCTTGAGCGTGAAGGTGCGCAGCCCCGCCGCGTGCCCCATGGAGATCACCTGGGCGCGGTGGTCGCGGGTCGCGGTCAGCACGAGGTCGGCGTCGATCACATGGTCGTCGAGGAGTTCACGCCCGAGGAACCCCGTCGGGTCGGCGGCGTACTCCGCGAGCACCGTCGCGGCGTGCGCCTCCATGGGCGCGCCCTCGTGCCCCCAGGTGCCGGCGCTCTCCACCACGATGCCCGCGGCGCCGTCACCGAGGCGCAGCGCCAGCTCGTGCCGGGTCAGCCGCTCGGCCATCGGCGAGCGGCAGACGTTGCCGGTGCAGACGTGGAGGATGCGGAACGGGCGCTCACCGTGATCCCACTGCCCGGGTATGGGCGGTGTCAATTGCCGGCCTCCAGGTCGGGTACGACCTCGCGGAGCTGCTCCGCGCTGATCGCGCCCGCCCGCAGCAGGACGGGCACCTTGCCGGTGACGTCCACGATGGAGGACGGCACGGCCGCGGGCGTCGGACCGCCGTCGAGGTAGATCGCGACGGAGTCGCCCAGCATCTCCTGCGCCGCGTCGCAGTCCTGCGGCGAGGGGTGGCCGGTCAGGTTGGCGCTGGAGACCGCCATCGGACCGGTCTCGGTCAGCAGTTCGATGGCGACCGGGTGCAGCGGCATGCGGACGGCGACGGTGCCCCGGGTGTCCCCCAGGTCCCACTGCAGCGACGGCTGGTGCCGGGCGACGAGGGTGAGCGCACCCGGCCAGAAGGCGTCGACCAGCTCCCAGGCGTGCTCGCTGAAGTCGGTGACCAGGCCGTGCAGGGTGTTCGGGGAGCCGACCAGCACGGGCGAGGGCATACCCCGGCCCCGGCCCTTGGCCTCCAGCAGGTCGCCGACGGCCTCGGCGTTGAACGCGTCCGCGCCGATCCCGTAGACGGTGTCGGTGGGCAGCACCACGAGCTCGCCGCGGCGTACGGCGGACGCGGCCTCGCGCAGTCCGGCAGCCCGGTCCGTCACGTCCGAGCAGTCGTAACGCCGTGCCATCAGCAGACCTCCATGACGTGTGGCGCCGTTGTCACGGCGTCGCCTTGCGGGCGGTGGTGAACCGGGGGCGGTTGTTGAGGTCGGGGTGGTCGGCGGCGTCCGCCCAGCCGGCCTCCTCGGTGAAGATCCAGGGCACCTGGCCGCCCTGGGTGTCGGCGTGCTCGATGACGACGACCCCGCCGGGCCGCAGCAGCCGGTGCGCGGTGCGCTCGATGCCGCGGATGGTGTCCAGGCCGTCCTCACCGGAGAACAGCGCCATCTCGGGGTCGTGGTCGCGGGCCTCCGGCGCCACGTACTCCCATTCGGTGAGCGGGATGTAGGGCGGATTGGAGATCACCAGGTCCACCTGGCCGTTGAGGTCCTGGAAGGCCTCCAGGGCGTCCCCCTGCCGCAGGTCGACCTTGCTGCCCTCGACGTTCTTGCGGGCCCACACCAGCGCCTCGTCGGACAGCTCCACCGCGTGCACCCGGCTGCGCGGCACCTCCTGCGCCAGGGCGAGCGCGATGGCGCCCGACCCGGTGCACAGGTCGACGATGAGCGGCTCGGCGACGTCCATGGCGCGCACGGCGTCTATGGCCCACCCGACGACCGACTCGGTCTCCGGGCGGGGCACGAACACCCCGGGGCCGACCTGGAGTTCCAGATAGCGGAAGAACGCGCGGCCCGTAATGTGCTGCAGCGGCTCACGGGCCTCGCGGCGGGCCACGGCCTCCCAGTAGCGCGCGTCGAAGTCGGCGTCGGCGACGGTGTGCAGCGCACCCCGCTTCACCCCGTGCACATACGCCGCGAGCTCCTCCGCGTCGAACCGCGGCGAGGGGACGCCGGCGTCGGCCAGCCGCTGGGTCGCCTGGGCGACCTCGGCGAGCAGCAGGTTCACGTTCTCCGCCTCCGGTTCAGCTTCCGTCGCCCGCGGCCGCCAGCTTGGCCGCCGAATCGGCGTCGACGCAGGCCTGGATCACCGCGTCCAGGTCTCCGTCGAGGACCTGGTCCAAGTTGTACGCCTTGAAGCCGACGCGGTGGTCGGAGATGCGGTTCTCCGGGAAGTTGTACGTGCGGATGCGCTCGCTGCGGTCCACGGTGCGCACCTGGCTGCGGCGGGCGTCGGAGGCCTCGCGCTCGGCCTCCTCCTGCGCGGCGGCCAGCAGCCGGGAGCGCAGGATGCGCATCGCCTGCTCCTTGTTCTGCAGCTGGCTCTTCTCGTTCTGGCAGGAGACGACGATGCCGGTGGGCAGGTGGGTGATGCGGACAGCGGAGTCGGTGGTGTTGACCGACTGGCCGCCGGGGCCGGAGGAGCGGTAGACGTCGATGCGCAGGTCGTTGGGGCCGATCTCGACCTCGACCTCCTCGGCCTCCGGGGTGACCAGCACGCCGGCGGCGGAGGTGTGGATGCGGCCCTGCGACTCGGTGGCCGGCACGCGCTGGACGCGGTGCACGCCGCCCTCGTACTTCAGCCGGGCCCAGACGCCCTGGCCGGGTTCCGCGGTGCCCTTGGTCTTCACCGCGACCTGGACGTCCTTGTAACCGCCGAGGTCGGAGGCGTTGGCGTCGATGATCTCGGTCTTCCAGCCCAGGCGCTCGGCGTAGCGCAGGTACATCCGCAGCAGGTCGCCCGCGAACAGCGCCGACTCCTCGCCGCCCTCGCCGGCCTTGACCTCGAGGATCACGTCCTTGTCGTCGCTGGGGTCGCGCGGGACGAGCAGCAGCCGCAGCTTGTCGGTGAGCTCCTCGCGGTGCCGCTCCAGGTCCTTGACCTCGGAGGCGAACTCGGGGTCGTCCGCGGCCAGTTCCCGGGCGGTCTCGATGTCCTCGCCGGCCTGCTTCCAGCCGCGGTAGGTGCCGATGATGGGGGTCAGTTCGGCGTAGCGCTTGTTGAGCCTGCGTGCGTTGGCCTGGTCGGCGAAGACCGCCGGGTCGGCAAGCTTCTTCTCGAGGTCGGCGTACTCGCCGATCAGTTCCTCGACCGCCTCGAACATCAGGATCCCTGCTTTTGAAAGGGGTGAACGCCGGTGTACCAGCCTGGGACGACAAAGCGCCGGTCCGGCCGCCGGAGGATATCCGGGCGGCCGCGGACCGGCGCTCTCGGGTCGCTACTTCTTGGCGGACCCGGCCGCCTTGCCGAAGCGGGCCTCGAAGCGGGCCACGCGGCCACCGGTGTCGAGGATCTTCTGCTTGCCCGTGTAGAACGGGTGGCACGCGGAGCACACGTCGGCGCGGATGACGCCGCCGGTGACGGTGCTACGGGTGGTGAAGGAGTTGCCGCAGGTGCAGCTGACCTGCGTCTCCACGTACTCCGGGTGGATTTCGCGCTTCAAGGGATTCTCCTAGTGTTCGGGAGGGTCCCGGGTCGTGCAGCGGGCTTGCGTCACGTGAACCGGGGCCGACGGACCAGTCTGCCAGCACTGGCCGCATCTGCCCAAACCGGGGGCCGTGGTGATCTATTCCGCGCGCTCGGCGGGCTGCCGCACGGCGCTGCGCACCACACCGCCCGTGTCGACGTCGTCACCGGCCGAGCCCTTGGTGGCGGAGGCGGGAATCGGCTTGTCGGCCCGCAGGGCGGCCCAGATCCGCTCCGCCTGGTCGGTGATCGGCAGGACGCGGTTGGGGTCGGCGGGGTCGTAGCGCACCGGCATGGTGACCATGCCGATGTCCTGCGAGCCCAGGCCCTTCAGGCTCTCCCCGAGGGAGACCAGCTTCTTGACCGACGCCAGCTCCGAGTCGGTGGTGATGGCGCCGGTGGCGGTGTCGGCGATCTCGTAGAGCCGGGTCGGCGAGCTCAGCAGCCCGATCCCGTCGACCCGGTCCACCAGGGCCTTCAGAAAGGCCTGCTGCAGCCTTATCCGGCCCAGGTCGCTGCCGTCCCCGACCCCGTGGCGGGTGCGGACCAGGCCGAGGGCCTGCTTGCCGTCCAGGTGGTGGGTGCCGGCCGGCAGGTGCAGATGGCTGCGGCTGTCGTCGATGGCCTGGCTGGTGGTGACGGTGACCCCGCCGAGGGCGTCGATGAGGTGCTGGAAGCCGACGAAGTCGATCTCGATGTAGTGGTCCATGCGGATGCCGGTCATCGTCTCGGCCGTCTTGACCGCGCAGGCGGGGCCGCCGATCGCATACGCCTCGTTGAACATCTCGCCCTGCCGGGCGGGGGCGGTGCCGCCGCCGGGCCGGGCGCAGGCGGGCCGGTCGACGAGGGTGTCGCGGGGGATGCTGACCACGCTCGCCCGCTGGTGCCCCTGGTAGACGTGGACGATCATCGCGGTGTCGGAGCGGGCGGTCCCGTCGTCCTGGCCGCCGCCGGCCCTCTGGTTGCCGCCCGAGCGGGAGTCGGAGCCGAGGACGAGGATGTCCATCGAGCCGTTGTCGACGTCGGCCGGGCGGTCGCGCCCGAGAAGGGCGTTGATGTCGATGCCCCGGATGTTGCCGTTGAGCTTGAGGTACAGGCACCCGGCGGCGGTGGTGGTCAGCACCAGGAACGACGCCACGACCCAGGCGGTGATCCGCAGGGCCCGGCGGCGTGGGCTGCGCGGGCGTCCCCGGTGGGCTCGTCCGTCCTCCGCGTGCTCGGGCATCGGCTCCTCTGTCCTGATCTGCTCCTTGTCGCAGGAATACCCCGTTCCGCATCTGATCAGCCATGGGAGGGATCCGCGCACAGGGCAATGACAGCGCGCCGGGGGCCGCCCCGCCCGCGGACGCGCCGGATACGCCGCAGGTGAGAGCCATCCGGTCGGTGCCGGGGAGACCGCGGGCGGCCGTGGGCGAGGGGGCGGCGGACGGCCGGAGGCCGGGGAACCGGAGGCAGCGAACTGCCGGAGGCCAAGGACGGCCGGGGGCAGCCTGGGGCGAGGGCTGTAGCGGATGGCCGCAGGCCGAGGCGCCGGAGGCAGCGGCCGCGGACAGCCGACGACCAGTGCCGGCAGACAGCCGGAGGCGGCCGGGGGTGACGCCAACAGCGGACGGCCGCAGGCCAAGGCGCCGGAGACAGCCGACGGCCGCGGGCAGCGAACAGCCGGAGGCCAAGGACGGCCGGGGGCGATCAACGACCGAAGGCCGGCCCCGTCACCGAAGTGACGGGGCCGGCCTCCTTCACCGGGCCGACGCCGGAGCGTCAGTCGTTGTTGCCACCCGGGGTGGTCTTGGCGATCTGCATCAGGAACTCGGCGTTGGACTTGGTCTGCTTCATCTTGTCCAGCAGCAGCTCGATCGCCTGCTGCGAGTCGAGCGCGTGCAGCACCCGGCGCAGCTTCCAGACGATGTTCAGCTCGTCCGGAGCCAGCAGGATCTCCTCCTTGCGGGTACCGGACGGGTCGACGTCCACCGCGGGGAAGATCCGCTTGTCGGCGAGCTTGCGGTCGAGCTTGAGCTCCATGTTGCCGGTGCCCTTGAACTCCTCGAAGATCACCTCGTCCATGCGCGAGCCGGTCTCGACCAGCGCGGTGGCCAGGATGGTCAGCGAGCCGCCGTCCTCGATGTTGCGCGCGGCGCCGAAGAAGCGCTTCGGCGGGTAGAGCGCGGTCGAGTCGACACCACCGGACAGGATGCGGCCGGAGGCGGGCGCCGCGAGGTTGTACGCGCGGCCCAGACGGGTGATGGAGTCGAGCAGGACGACGACGTCGTGGCCCAGCTCCACCAGCCGCTTGGCCCGCTCGATGGCGAGCTCGGCGACGGTGGTGTGGTCCTCGGCGGGGCGGTCGAAGGTCGAGGAGATGACCTCGCCCTTGACCGACCGCTGCATGTCGGTGACCTCTTCCGGACGCTCGTCGACGAGGACGACCATCAGGTGGCACTCGGGGTTGTTGCGGGTGATCGCGTTGGCGATGGCCTGCATGATGATCGTCTTGCCGGTCTTCGGCGGGGCCACGATCAGGCCGCGCTGGCCCTTTCCGATCGGGGCGACCAGGTCGATGATCCGGGTGATCAGCTGGCCGGGCTCGTTCTCCAGCCGCAGCCGCTCCTGCGGGTACAGCGGGGTGAGCTTGTTGAACTCCGGGCGGCCGCGGCCGCTCTCCGGGGCCATGCCGTTGACGGAGTCCAGGCGCACCAGCGCGTTGAACTTCTCGCGGCGCTCGCCGTCCTTGGGCTGGCGCACGGCGCCCGTGACGTGGTCGCCCTTGCGCAGGCCGTTCTTGCGCACCTGGGCGAGCGAGACGTACACGTCGTTCGGGCCCGGCAGGTAACCGGAGGTCCGGATGAACGCGTAGTTGTCCAGGATGTCCAGGATGCCGGCGACCGGGATCAGGACGTCGTCCTCGCCGACCTGCGGCTCGCCCGCGAAGTCGTCGCGGCGGTTGCCGCCGCGGCCGCGGCGGTCGCGGTAGCGGCCCCGGCGGCGGCGGCCGCCGCCGTCGAACTCGTCGTCGTCCTGCTGGCCGCCGCCCTGGGCGCCACCGCCCTGCTGCTGGCCCTGGCCCCCGCCCTGCTGCTGACGCTGCTGGCCGCCGTCCTCGCCGCCCTTGCGGCGGTCGCGCTGACGGTCCCGCTGACGGTCGCGGCGGCTCTCGCGGCGGTCGTCGCCGCCCCTGCCCTCGCCGGACTTGCCCTCGGCGGTGTCCACGGCGGCCTCGGCGCGGGCCTCGCCACGACCGTCGGCGCGGCCGTCGGCGGACTGCTCGGCCTTGGCGGGCTCCGCCTTGGCCTTGACCGCGGGTGCGGCCTTCTCGCCGGCCGGCTGGCCGGGGATCTCGATCTGCTTCGGCTGCTGCTCGCCGCCCTGGTTCCCGGCCTCGGCCGATTCACCCGTACGGGCGCGGGAGGTGGCGCGGCGCTTCGGCTTCTCGGCAACGGGCGCGCCGTCGGCGGAGGCCTTGGCGCCGCCGCCGGACTGCGCGGCCTTGATGGTCTCGATGAGCTGGCTCTTGCGCATCCGCGCGGTGCCCTTGATGCCCAGACCGGACGCGAGCTGCTGCAGCTCGGCCAGGACCATGCCCTCGAGTCCGGTACCCGTGCGGCGGCGCCGCGCGGCGGGGGCGGTGGCAGCACCGGTGGCAGGCGCGGCAGCATCGGACGCGGCGACAGGGCTGTCTGCGCGTACGCCCATCAGATCGGTGGTGTCGCTCACGAAGGGTCCTTCCCTGGAGCGGACGTCGGCCTGTCTGGCTCGGCGACCGGTCGTGCTGTCCGGATCCGGTCCTTAGCGCTTGCGCCGGACCCGGGGCGGTGGTCCGCCTGACGGCGGAGGAGATGATGTGGAACAAAAACACAGTTACCGGCGAGGTGAGAGTTCACTCTCGGGTGAAATGTCACCCGCGCCGTCTCCGGAGCGTGCTCGACACTGCCAGGCAGGCTGCCTATGCGGTGTGGGAGGCTCCCGGAAGAATGGGCGGTCCCGATGCGGGACACAGGGCACCGGGACAACAGGAACAACAAACGGGCGCCTGAGTCCACGGGTGCAGCAATGAGATTAACACTACCGGATCCAACAAACATTCCCCCTCTCTACGACCTGCAATCGTGTCACTGCCCCACAGCCAGCGGCAGCACACTCGCCCCTGCCGCGTCGAGGGCCAGACGGTTCGCCGCCCACCCCTCACCCGCCAGCCGGGAGACCTTGTCGGCGGTACCCTCGTCCGCGAGCGCCAGCACCGTGGGCCCCGCACCCGAGATGACGGCGGGCACGCCCTCGCCGCGCAGCCGGTTGACCAGTGCCGTGCTCTCCGGCATCGCGGTCGCCCGATACTCCTGGTGCAACCGGTCCTCGGTGGCGGGGAGCAGCAGGTCGGGGCGCCGGGTGAGGGCCTCGACGAGAAGTGCGGCGCGACCCGCGTTGGCCGCGGCGTCCACATGCGGGACGCTGCGCGGCAGCAGGCCCCGCGCGGTCTCGGTCAGCACCGGACGGTCGGGTACGAAGACCACCGGAACGACTGACGCGCAGGGATCCATCCGGACCGCGTGGGCCGCCCCGCCCTCAGTCCAGGCCAGTGTGAAGCCGCCGAGCAGACAGGCGGCGACATTGTCCGGGTGGCCCTCGATCTCGTTGGCCAGCTCCAGCAGCGCGGCGTCGTCGAGCCTGTCCTGCCCGCCTATCGTCACGGCGCGGGCGGCCATGATGCCGGCGCAGATGGCGGCGGAGGAGGAGCCGAGGCCGCGGCCGTGCGGGATGCGGTTGGCGCACACCACCTCCAGGCCGCGCGGCTGTCCGCCGAGCGCGTCGAAGGCGGTCCGCAGGGACCGTACGACCAGGTGGTTCTCGTCGCGGGAGAGGGAGTCGGCGCCTTCGCCGGCGATGTCGACGTGCAGACCGGAATCGGCCACCCGCACCACGACGTCGTCGTAGAGTCCGAGCGCCAGGCCGAAGGCGTCGAAGCCCGGTCCGAGGTTGGCGCTCGTCGCGGGGACGCGCACTCGGACGGCGGCGGCGCGGAAGGCTGGTCCGGCCATCGTTCGACGACTCTCCTTGCTTCAAGGGCGTTTCTGCCTCGCGGCGCCGCGGCATGCTTGCCGTACGGCGGCGAGGACTTGGGGACCGTACCAAGGGGATCCCGCGACGGGGACGCCCATGGCATGGGCCAAAACGGCGTGCGGCGGCGCCGGTGTGAGGTCAGCCTATCGAAGGAAGGTTCTCCTGCGACATAGGGCGCACAAACAGCGCGTGATGCGTGTCGCGCGTGAACCGTGCGCCCCTGCCGTCGCACGGGGGGGCGGGCGCGGCACGGGCCGCGCCCACCCCGCCACCCCGAGGTCAGCGCAGCCCGAGCCGCTCCGCGGCCGCGTCGGCGTCCACCGGAACGGTGATGGGCGGCGGTGCGCCGGCCACCGCCCAGTCGGGGTCCTTGAGGCCGTTGCCCGTGACCGTGCAGACGATCCGCTGTCCCGGGTCGACCTCGCCCTGCTCGGCGGCCTTCAGCAGCCCGGCGACGCTCGCGGCGGAGGCCGGCTCGACGAAGACGCCCTCCTGCGCGGCGAGCAGCCGGTACGCCGAGAGGATCTGACGGTCGGTCACCGAGTCGATCAGGCCGCCGGATTCGTCCCGGGCCTCCTCGGCGTACTGCCAGGAGGCCGGGTTGCCGATCCGGATCGCGGTGGCGATCGTCTGCGGACTGCGCACCGGCCGGCCCAGCACGATCGGCGCGGCGCCGGAGGCCTGGAAGCCCCACATGCGCGGACGGCGCGTCGACACGCCGTCCGCCGCGTATTCGCGGTAGCCCCTCCAGTACGCGGTGATGTTCCCGGCGTTGCCGACCGGCAGCACATGGACGTCCGGCGCGTCGCCGAGCGCGTCCACGATCTCGAAGGCGGCGGTCTTCTGACCCTCGATACGGTCCGGGTTCACCGAATTGACCAGCGCCACCGGGTACTTGTCGGACAGGCCGCGGGCGAGCTCCAGGCAGTCGTCGAAGTTGCCGTCGACCTGCAGGATCCGCGCCCCGTGCACCAGCGCCTGGCCCATCTTGCCCAGCGCGATCTTGCCCTGCGGCACCAGGACGGCGCACACCATCCCGGCCCGCACCGCGTAGGCGGCGGCCGAGGCGGAGGTGTTGCCGGTGGAGGCGCAGATGACCGCCTGCGCGCCCGCCTCCTTGGCCTTGGAGATCGCCATCGTCATGCCGCGGTCCTTGAAGGAGCCGGTGGGGTTGGCGCCCTCCACCTTCAGGAACACCTCGCACCCCGTGCGCTCGGACAGCACCTGGGCGGGGACGAGCGGGGTGCCCCCCTCCAGCAGCGTGACCACCGGGGTCGCCGCGCCGACCGGGAGCCGGTCCCGGTACTCCTCGATGAGGCCGCGCCACTGGTGGGTGGCCGGAACCCGGCCGGCGGACACTGCGTTCATGCTGGTCACTCCCCTTCCACACGCATGATGCTGGCCACGCCCCGGACGGTGTCGAGCCCCCGCAGCGCCTCGACGGTCGCCGACAGCGCCGAGTCGGGAGCCCGGTGGGTGACGACCACCAGCGAGGCCTCCCCGCCCTCCGCTCCCGCGCCGTCCCCCTGCTCGGCGGCGGCCTGGTCGCCGCCGCCCGGGTTCCGCCCCTGCTGCCGCACCGTGTCGATCGACACCTGGTGCTCCGCGAAAACCGTGGCGACCTGCGCCAGGACGCCCGGTTTGTCCGCCACGTCCAGGCTGATGTGGTAGCGGGTCACGACGTCGCCCATCGGGCTCACGGTGAGCCGCGCGTACGCGGACTCCCCCGGTCCCGTGCTGTTCGCCAGCTTGTTGCGGCACGTCGCCACCAGGTCGCCCAGCACCGCCGAGGCCGTCGGCGAGCCGCCCGCGCCGGGGCCGTAGAACATCAGCCTGCCGGCCGCCGCGGCCTCCACGAAGACCGCGTTGTACGCCTCGCGCACACTGGCCAGCGGATGCGTCAGCGGGATCATCGCCGGGTGGACGCGGGCGGAGACCGAACGCCCGTCGGCGCCGCGCTCGCAGATCGCCAGCAGCTTGACCGTGCAGCCCATCCGCCGGGCCGAGGCGATGTCGGCCGCGGTGACCTCGGTGATCCCCTCACGGTGGACGTCGCCGATGGTCACCCGGGTGTGGAAGGCGATGCCCGCCAGGATCGCGGCCTTGGCGGCGGCGTCGAAGCCCTCCACGTCGGCCGTCGGGTCCGCCTCCGCGTACCCAAGGGCGGTGGCCTCGTCCAGCGCCTCGGAGTAGCCGGCGCCGGTGGTGTCCATCTTGTCGAGGATGAAGTTGGTCGTGCCGTTGACGATGCCCAGCACCCGGTTGACCTTGTCGCCGGCCAGCGACTCGCGCAGCGGGCGGATCAGCGGGATGGCGCCGGCGACCGCGGCCTCGTAGTAGAGGTCCACCCCGTGCTCGACGGCGGCGGCGTGCAGCGCGGCGCCGTCCGCGGCCAGCAGCGCCTTGTTGGCGGACACCACGCTGGCGCCGTGCTCGAAGGCGGTGGTGATCAGCGAGCGGGCGGGCTCGACGCCGCCGATCACCTCGACGACCACGTCGATGTCCCCGCGTTTGACCAGGGCGGTCGCGTCCGTGGTGAGCAGCTCCACGGGCACGCCCGCGCGCACCCGGTTGGGCCGCCGTACGGCGATGCCGGCGAGCTCCACCGGCGCGCCGATCCGCGCGGCGAGGTCGTCGGCGTGCGTCGTCATGATGCGCGCGACCTCTGAGCCCACCACACCACAGCCCAGCAGCGCCACCTTCAGCGGACGCGTACGCATCATCCGACCTCGCTTCGCGTTTCGGCTCCTACCGAGCCTTTGGACCGTCCCAGTCTCACGCACCGGACGGGAGTTTCCCCGCACTGTCCGGATCGCGAGACCAGTCTTCTTACATGTGAGATCCCCCGGTCAGCCGACGTCGAGACGCAGGAGGTCGTCCTCCGTCTCGCGCCGGACGATCACCCGGGCCTCACCGTCCTTGACGGCGACCACCGGCGGGCGCAGGGCGTGGTTGTAGTTGCTGGCCATCGAGCGGCAGTACGCCCCCGTCGCCGGCACCGCCAGCAGGTCGCCGGGCGCCAGATCGGCGGGGAGGAAGGCGTCGCGCACCACGATGTCGCCCGACTCGCAGTGCTTGCCGACGACCCGGGTCAGCATCGGCTCGGCGTCGCTGGAGCGCGACACCAGCGCCACGCTGTACTCGGCGTCGTAGAGCGCGGTGCGGATGTTGTCCGACATCCCGCCGTCCACGCTCACATACGTCCGCAGCCCCTCCAAGGGCTTGATCGTTCCCACCTCGTACAGGGTGAACGCCGTCGGGCCCACGATCGCCCGGCCCGGCTCGACCGACAGCCGCGGCACGGTCAGCTCCGCCCCCCGGCACTCGCGGGTGACGATCTCCCCCAGCGACTTGGCGATCTCCTGCGGCTCGCGCGGGTCGTCGTCCGGGGTGTAGGCGATGCCGAGGCCGCCGCCGAGGTCGATCTCGGGCAGCTCCACCCCGTGCTCGTCGCGGATCTGCCGCAGCAGGCCGATCACCCGGTGCGCCGCCACCTCGAAGCCGGAGGTGTCGAAGATCTGCGAGCCGATGTGCGAGTGGATGCCGACCAGTTCCAGCGAGTCCAGGCGCAGCACACGGCGCACCGCCTCGGCCGCGTCCCCGCCGGTGAGGGAGAAGCCGAACTTCTGGTCCTCGTGCGCGGTGGCGATGAACTCGTGGGTGTGCGCCTCGACGCCGACGGTGACGCGGACCTGAACCCGCTGCCGGCGGCCCGCCTGCCGGGCGGCCTCCGCCACCCGGACGATCTCCTGGAAGGAGTCGAGCACGATCCGCCCCACCCCGGCCTCGACCGCCTGGCGGATCTCCGCGCCCGTCTTGTTGTTGCCGTGCAGCGCGATCCGCTCGGCCGGCATCCCCGCGGACAGCGCCACGGCCAGCTCGCCGCCGGAGCACACGTCGAGGTTGAGGCCCTCCTCGTACAGCCAGCGCACCACGGCGCGGGACAGGAACGCCTTGCCCGCGTAGAAGACGTCGGCGTCCTCCCCGAAGGCCTCGCGCCAGGCACGGCAGCGGGCCCGGAAGTCGGCCTCGTCCAGGATGTAGGCGGGGGTGCCGAACTCCTCGGCGAGGGCGCGCACGTCCAGACCGCCCACGGTGGCGACGCCCTCGGCGTCCCGGGTGACGGTGCGGGCCCAGACCCGGGGGTCGAGGGCGTTGAGGTCGGCGGGCGGCGCCGCGTAGTGGCCCTCGGGGAGGACGTCGGCGTGACGGGGTCCGGCGGGGTGTGCGGAACGGCTCATCGTCTCGTGCTCTTCACTCTCACAGGTGGCGGGGGGCGCTGATGCCGAGCAGGGTCAGGCCGTTGGCGAGCACGGTCCCGGCGGCGTCGGCGAGCGCCAGGCGGGCCCCGTGAACGGCCGAGGGTTTCTCCTCGCCCTTGGGCAGCGCCGGGCACGCGTCGTGGCAACGGAGGGAGGCGTCGGCCGTGTGCTCCAGCAGCCGCGCCACCCGGTCGGGCGCGCCGTGCCGGGCGGCGGCCTCCACGGTGCGGGGGAAGTCGGCGATCAGGCCCAGCAGTTCGGCCTCCGCGGGCTCCGGGGAACCCGCGGCGGGGCCGGGTGCCAGGCCCAGGTCGCGGGCGCCGCGCAGCAGGGCCCGGCTGCGGGCGTGGGCGTAGCGGACCAGGAACAGGGGGTTGGCCTCGCGCTGCGGCAGGTGCGCCGCGGGGTCGGTGCGGGGGGCGTCCTCGGCGGGCGGGCGCAGCAGGGCCCAGGCGGTGGCGTCGGCGCCGAGGGTGCGCAGCAGCTCGTCCCGGGTCTGCCGTACGGGGTGGGGGCGGCGGGCGGGCGGCTCGACGCCGGTGGCGGCGTGGAGACGGCGCAGGGCGGCGGCGTAGGCGTCGGCGCGGGGCTCGCCGGTGGGCGGGGGCGCGAGTGCCACGGGGTGCTCGCCGATGCCGTACCGGCTGCCCTGGGCCCGTACGAGATCGACGAGGGCGCCGTGCGAATCCCCCTGGAGGGTGATGTTGAGGAAGCCGGGGGCGGCGACGTCCACCCGGGCGATGCCGGGGGCGGCGGCCAGCCGGCGGCTGATGACGTCGGCGACGGTGAGGGGGGCGACGCCGGTCAGGGGGGCCAGTTGCAGGGCCACGTTGGTGGCGTAGTCCCCGCAGCCGGGACGCGGGGGGCGGCGCACGACGACCCGCTCGGGCACCGGGCCCGCCAGGCTGAGCTCGTCGGCCTCGACGGCGCGACGGACCGTGGCGAGCACGGTGCGGGAGAGCTCAGCGGGGGTCATGAGCGCAAGGGTAGGCGAGGAGGGGGGTGGCGGCGCGAACGGGTTTCACCCTTTGGTCATCCCTGGTCACGCGGTGCCCGGGGCGGCCGCGGGAGCGCCCCTGCGGGGGGCGTTCTCGACGAGCCGGCGCACGACGCTCAGCAGCTCGCCGGGCTCGAAGGGCTTGCCGAGGAAGGCGTCGGCCCCGGCGGCGACGGCACGCTCGACCTCGGCCGGGGTGCAGGCGCTGACCACGACGATCCGCACGTCATGGGTGCGGGGGTCGGTGCGGAGACGGGCGGCGGTCCTTATGCCGTCCAGGCGGGGCATGACGACGTCGAGGGTCACGACGTCGGGGCGCACCTGCTGCACGACGTCCAGGCACTCGGCACCATCGGCCGCGGTCACGACCTCGAAGCCCTCCAGCTCGAGGTTGACCCTGATCAGCTGCCGGATGACCTTGTTGTCGTCGACGACAAGCACCCGGCCGGACTCGCCCGGCACAGGAAGATGCTAGGCGCGCCGGATCGGATGCGTCCGCGTTTTCCCCATTCCCTCCCCGACCGGGGGACGGGGGCGGGGGCGCGGGCGACGCGGGCGGTGGGGTGGGCTGTGCGGACCCTGCTCACCGGTTCCCTCCCCCTTCCCTGCCCCTTCTCTGGTCCCCTTCTCTGTCCCTCGCGCCACAACAGCCGCCGCCGGAAACCGTGTACACGGGCACCCCTCCTGGGCTGGTAAGGTTTCACCCGTCGCCGCCACAGCGGCCGACACGCCCCCGTAGCTCAGGGGATAGAGCAACGGCCTCCGGAGCCGTGTGCGCAGGTTCGAATCCTGCCGGGGGCACCCAGAACATGGGACCGAAGCTGGACATTATGTCCCGATTTCGGAATCTGGGTGCCATGATCGGGTACCGCTGCCTTGGCAGGGGTACCCGATTTTTTGTTCCCGCTGTCCAGCTCGCGGGTGATGGACGCCAGTTCGTCAACCAGGTGCGCCGGGATCGCCACCTGCAGGGTGAGCGTCTTCTCCGGCCGGTTGTAGCGCATCTCCAGCCCGAAGGCTTCATAGAGACGCCGCTGCTTCTCTTCGGGAAGCAGCGCCAGGTCCACGTCAAGAAGCGGAAGCATGTCCACCAGTGCGGAGTAGTCGGGCTGCGCCGCGGGCTCGGGCACGTCAAGCCGGGCGAGCTGCTCGGCCAGCGCTCTCCGTTGCGCACCCAGGGCCGCATGCTCCTTGCGGATGCCGTCCCGGTAGGCCCGCTCCGTCTCCGGGTCCGGCTCCTCACTGGGCTGCCCACCCCCACCTGCCGCTGCGCCGGCGTCGGCCAGTGCCCGGATCAGTCGGCCCTGGCGGTCCTCGATGGTGGCGATGCCCTGCTCCAAGGCGGTGCGCTCCCTCGCGATCCGCTCGGCCGGGCCGTCGGTGCGCCGGGAGGCTTCCAAGGCTGTACGAAGGTGGGCTCGGCGGTCAGGACCGAAGACTCGGGTGGCAAAGAAGCGGGCGACAGCTGTGAGAAGGATCTCTTCACGGATCCATAGGCTCTTCGGGTGGGCGGGAAACCAGGGTTGGTTTCGGTGCTCGTTCGGGTCGGGCTGGCAGGCGTAGTACGGGATCTCGTGACGGCTCTTGCCGAACATCCGCCGACCGCACAGATCGCATCGCACATAGGATCGCAGCACATAGGACCGGCGTGTCGCCGGGTGGCTGTTCCTGCCCGCGCCCGAACGCGAGCCCTGGCGCGCGGTCCGCATGACACAGACGGCGTCGAACAACTCGCGGGTCACGAGGGGCTCGTGGGTCGGAAGGGGCGACCACACCCACTCCGAGGAGTGGTTGTTGCGGCCGCCCTTCTTCGTCGCTCGTCGATTCCACACCTGATAGCCGGTGTACTTCGGATTTTTGAGGATCTCGCACACCGCGGACCCGCTCCATCGGCCGAGAGCGGCATCTGTACGGGTGGGCTCTGGAGGCGGATATGCGACCAGGTCGAGGTTGAGGCGATCCGCAATGCCGTCATAGCCGAGCTTGTCCAGCGCGCGAAGATGAAAGATCTCGGTGACCGCCGCAGCCCGGGCAGGGTCCGGAACGAGCCGGTGCTTGGTCCGGCCTTCGGCACGACGGGCCGGAACCGGGTGTGGGACTTTTTCCGCCAGGTAGCCGTAGGGCGGCTTCCCTGTGTTCCAACCCTGCTGTGTGTGCTCAATGAAGCCGTCCCAGGACAGCTCCAACATCTGCAGCACATACCACTCGGAAACGGCCTGCTTGACGCGTCGGGTGAGGGTGGGGGTGGCCCGTTTGGCTCTCGGACCGGTGACGATGGGCTCGTCCGCGGCGCAGAGGGCCACCCCTGCCTGCTCCAACTCGTACTCGATCTTGGTGCCGAAGTATGTGCGCCGGGCGACGCGTTCGATGGATTCGCAGATAACGGCCGCAAAACGGCGGTCTGGGCGCTCGGATTCGTCGAGGAGATCAGCGATGCCCCCATCACGCGGGATGGGGATGGCGAACTGCTGATGCGCCAGGGAACGGCCCCTTTGGTCCAGGTCCTTCCGACCGGACTCCACATCGTAGAAGTGAGCGACGATCACCCATCCCGGCGGAAGCGCGGCTCGCGCGTTACGAAGCTGGCGCGGGAGGGACAACGTGGGGTCCTGGGCGTCCTCTGTGGACGTACGGCCCAGCCATGCCACCGGCACGCTGACGGGTACAGCAGCGGTCTCCAGACCCGCTGCGGCGGACCAGGGCCGGTCGGGCAGCGACGTAGCCCAAGGTGGTTCACTTGGGGTGCGTTCCGGCATGCGTTGTCCCTCCACAAGTTGGGGAAGGAGCTCAGGCCCTGTCGGTGCCGGCCGTAGCGCCGCGATGGGCGTACAGCCACTCCAGCACCTCCCGGATGGCGTCGGCTTGACGCTGCGCCAGAGCCTGAGATTCCTCCCCACCGACGACGACGTACTCCACGGTCACTTGCACTCCCAGGCCTGGGTCTGACGATTTCCCGGGAATGCGGGTGGCCGAGCTCCATGGACGCTCCGGCTCGGGCACGTCGTCAAGGGCGCGGCCCGGCGCGCCGCCCCACGGCGGACATGGTGGGATGCCGCTCACTTCCGTTCGGGTTGCGGCGCCACGCACCGGATTGCGGAGCGTGACGCTTGGGCATCTGCGGCTGCTCGGCACGCATCAAGCAAAGCGGAGAGCGGACCGCTGCCAGCGGATCGCGGACCCTCATTGGCCGGCATCCTGGGCGCACGTGCGGGTGCGGCAGGCTGCGGCAGTTGAGGTAGTGGCCGACCGGGCCTTGCAGCGCCGCGTAGCTGCCCCGACGGTCTTTGCTGTGCAGTGGGTGCCGGCGTTGGGACGGCGAAAGATCAGGGTGTCTTCGTGGGCGATGAGGTGAAGCGGCAGCCCCTGGGCGCGGGCGTCGCGGAGGTTCTTCAGTTGGAAGAAGGACGGGCGGGTAATCAGGCGCCCGTCGCGGATGCCGGCGAGAAGGGCGACGCAGCGTTCGGTGGGGATGAGGCCTGCGGCTTCCCCGGCAGCCAGGACGGCCGTGGGAAGATCGACGAGCTCGCCGCGTTCGCGCCAGGGTCGAGCGGTGATCACGGCGGTGCCGCCGGGGCGGAGGGCGTGGCGGCACTGGGTGAGGATGGCGGTGAAGGCGTCCAGGAGTCGGTCGGTGCCAACGTGAGCGAGATTGGCCCGGTCGGTGCCGTAGCGGTGGTCGAACTTCTGGATCTTGGGGCGGCCGGTTTCACGGGTGGACCGGACCTGTCCGTGGACGGAGTTCCCGTACGGCGGTGATGTGACGACAAGAGCGACCTGGCCGTGCTGCTCCGCGGGGAGGAGGCGGAGCAGATCGCGGGCGTCGCCCTGGAAGACCCGGCCCATGCCGGGGGCCCCTTGGCGGGTGGCGTGCTGGAGGTTGCCAAGGGCGATACGGGCCCAGCGAGGCTCGTACTCCACGCCGACGGCGATGCGACCCAGGTGGGCGGCTTCGACGAGGGTCGTGCCGGTGCCGCACATCGGGTCCAGGACGAGGTCACCGGGGCGGGTGTAGTGGGTGACGGCGTGGGCGGCGATGGCGGGGAGCATCTTGGCGGGGTGCGCGGCGGTGTCGGGTAGGTACCGGCCGGAGCGCTGAACGCGGGCGCAGGTCTGCGCGGTCAGCCATACCGAGTCGGGCACGGGCGTACTCCTTCGCTGCCGGGTCAGTCGCGGATCTCAGGCGCGTGGAAGACGAGCAGGTCGGTGTGGAGGAGACGGTGCACGGCCTGCGAGTCGTCGGGGGCCGAGGCGGGAGCATCCGGGCCGGGGGTCAGGTAGTCGCCGGCCATGGCCGCGTGGACGACGATGATGTGCTGCAGGTACGTGAAGCCCGCCGTGCGGGCGCAGGCGATCAGAGCACCGCAGGGGTCGGCGAGGCGTCCGCTGCCGTGGTGCTGACGGGATGCGGTCAGCAGCAGGCCACCGCCACGCAGGAGGCGGTGCGCCCGGTGGAAGAAGCCCGGCCAACCCGCGTCGTCGTCCACCGTCACGCCGGCACCGTGGAAGTCGCGGCTTGGCGTAAGGAGTTCCGCAAGCAAGACCAATTTCGCTCCCCTCGCCGACGCGGAGGCGGATTTAGCGGGCATCTGGGTGCAGCAGGCGCGGGCGTCCATGCCGGGAGCAGTGTCACCCAGGGCAGCATGCAGCAGCCGACGCTGCGGGACTTCGGGCCGGTGAGGGTGGATGCAGAACTCCGTGCGAATTCGGTCCAGAGCCCACAACGGCAACGCCGCGGAAGGGTTCTGCTGCCCCGTGACCGGGGCAGACTGGAGGCCCTTGGGAAGCCAGATGCTGGCAGGGATCCGCTGACGGGGAATGGAGGCGCGGCGGGGGGTACGGGGTGCGGTCATCGCGTGCGCGCTGCGGCGAGCCCGTCATCGTGCTGACACCCAATAAGGAGAATTCCACCCGGGTCTGCGACACCTGCTCTTCAACTGCTGAGCCCCACCATCAGCAGCCCCGCGAACCGGGCCAGATTCAATTGTAGAGATGTTTTGCAGGGCGTCCGCCGACGCTGCACAGGAATGAGACGCCGTGGTGCCCCTCGCCCAGATTAGACTGCGGCTTCGCTAGGGTTGTCGTCCTCAAAGGAGCCGCCCCGCTCATAACCCGACACAGGAATGACCCGCCCGTCAGCGAGCGTCCTCGTGTGCCCGGCCACCTCGTGTTTGACGGGGGGTTTCCGTCGCTCGTCCACGACCGCAGAGTCGGCAGCCGAGTCAGTGCCCTCAGCACCCTCGGCGTACCCAGTGACGCTCTGTTCCTCGTCGGGCTGGAGGGCCAAAGCGACCACGACAACGACGACCGCGCCGCCGACGACTACCACCTTCGGCCAGTTCCTCTTGAGGAAGTTCTTAACCTTCCCGCCCAAGGGAGCGGCGTTCTGGCCGTCCTCGGGGACGGTCTGGCAATTGACCTCGGGGGGCTCGTCGGCGTTCACCCGAACAGATTTACCGGACGCATCCCCCACCTGTCAGGCAATGAGCTCTTTCAGCGTTGCTTCTCCAGGGTGAGGATGACTTTGACTGCTCACGACAGGCGGTTGGGGCTGCAGCGGGCGTGACGGAAGATGCGCCAGCGCCTGAGGGGTGGCCATGCCGCGTACGGCGGGATACCGGAGCCGGGCGTGCGCCCGGTTCAGCGATCTTGCCGGGGGTGAGCTCCTTGCGGGGCGGGCGTCGGGTCGGCTTGCCGGAGGTGCCGCCGGCGCCGAGGTCGGCCAGAGCTGGGAAGTCGAGGCGGAAGCAGGTGGCCACGATGTGACGGGTGCGGGCCGCGGTCAGGTCGTGGGTGCGGCCCGATAGAGCGCGGGAGATCCATACCATCTCGCCTCGCGGGTCGGTGGCCTGTCCGTATGCGTTCGCTGCGGGCGTCGTCCGCCGGGATGTTGAACGACATCGTCGCCAGCTTAGGACTCGGTGGGAGTACACGCACCGGGCCCCAGGAGCACGCGGTCGAACGGAAAGGCGGGCCCCAGTGTCAGTGCTCAGGACTACGCTTCTGCCACAGCTCAACACAGCCCCGGGCATGCCCGGGACGACGAGCGCCCGAGGTTCGTCCTGAATGGCGTCCAGGCCACATCTTCAGCATGTGGCCCCCCTTCGCGGGGGCCCGGTCATCGTCCCCACCTGCCCGAGGCCTCCTTCCAGAGGGGGATCTCGTCCGCGCATGAAGCTCACCAATGCTCAAATAACGAAGTATCGATCGGTGGAGGACTCGCAGCGGTTCGACATCGAACCCGACGTCACCGCCTTGGTCGGCAAGAACGAGTCGGGCAAGACCACGATCCTGCAAGCGCTTTACCGACTGAACCCCGTCGAAGAGTCGGCTCAGTTGGATGAGGTCATCGACTTCCCCGCACGGCTAACCCGAGAGCGCCGGAGGCTCCCCGAGGGGGAGCGGATCCCGGTGGTCACGGCCACCTTCCGCCTCGACGAGGACGAGGTCGCCGAGATCGAAGACGATCTGGGCAAGGGTGTCCTGCGGAGTCCCGAATTCACCGTCACGATCGGCTACCGAGCGGCCGGCCGCACTATCGCCTTCGACAAGGACGAGGCGTTGGTTGTCGAACACCTGCGCAGTCCGCTCGACCTGAGCGCTACCCAGGCGGATATTCTGAACGGCGCGGACACTGTGAAGGACCTCCTTGAGGCACTCGACTCTCTTGAGGATGCCCCGGCCGCAGCCCGGGAACTCGCCAACCGGATCCGCGGGTGGCGCGACCACAGCCTGGACTGCTACTTGATCGACGAGTACGCCTGGCCGCGCATGCCGAAGTTCGTCTACTTCGCGGACTACGACATCATGCCCGGCAAGGTGTCGATCCCGGATCTCATCCGGCGCAGGGACGGGAACACCTTGAAGCGGGGTGAGCAAGCGCTTCTGAGCCTCCTGAAGATGGCAAACGTCTCCCTTGACGACTTCCTGCACACCGATCGGCACGAACGTCTGATCCGCGAACTCGAGAACACGGGCAACGTCATCTCCGACGAGGTGTTCGATTACTGGTCCCAGAACCAGGAGCTGGCGGTCGAGCTGGAAGTGTTGCCTCCTGAGGAGGGAGCGCAACCACCGTTGAACGAGGCGCCGATCCTGCAGGTCCGGGTCAAGAACTTGCGGCACCGCGCTTCGGTCCCCTTCGACGATCGCTCCCGCGGCTTCGTCTGGTTCTTCTCGTTCCTCGCCTTCTTCGACGAGTTGGAGGAGGCCGAGGACAACAACCTGGTCCTGCTGCTCGACGAACCCGGCCTATCCCTCCACGGCCGCGCCCAGGAGGATCTGCTGCGACTCATCGACGAGCGGCTGGCACCCGATCATCAAATCCTCTACACCACGCACTCACCGTTCATGGTCTCATCCGATCAGTTCCACCGCGTTCGCACCGTCATCGACCAGGACAAGGTCGGCACGAAGGTTTCTGGGGAGATCTTCAAAGCGGACGAGGACACCGCGTTTCCGTTGCTCACTGCCATGGGTATCGAGATGACTCAGACCCTGTTCATCGGCGAGGACACCCTCCTGCTAGAGGGACCCAGCGACCTGATCTATCTGGACGTCCTGACCGACCTGCTGGAGTCCCAGGGCTCGACCGGCCTTGACCCGCGCTGGGTGAAGACGCCCATCGGCGGGGCCGGCAAGCTGTCCACGTTCGTCACGCTCCTAGGCGCGAACAAGCTCAACGTCGCGGTCCTCATCGACTCGAGCACGAAGGACGTCGGGGCCATCCATCGGCTTCGCGACAATGGCCAACTCAGCAAGAACGGCCTGGTCCAGGTGAGCGAGTTCACGGGGTCCGCCGACGCTGACATCGAGGACCTCTTCGATCAAAGCTTTTACCTCGAACTTGTGAACGCGTCCTACAGCCAGCAACTGCCCCAACCGATCACAACGCCGGACCTTAACGTCAGGGACCCGCGGATCGTCCGTCAGATCGAAGCGTTCTTTAAGAAGAACGGCATCGCGAACGGCAAGTTCAACCATTACAAGCCCGCCGCCTACCTGCTGCGCGAGCAAGCAACCCTACTTTCCAAGATCGATCCTGCAACCGCCTCGCGCGCCGAGCAGCTGTTCAGCAGGCTCAACGCCCTCCTCTCCTGACGGGCCGAACGAAAACGGCGGGTTCCCGATTTTTGGGGACCCGCCGCTTTGCCTTGCCAGAAAGCCACTCGCACGGGTGATCGCACCACACCTGTTGTGCGGGAGGTGATCAGCTGATCAGGACCTCCCGCACAACGGGGGAAGCTCAGTGGGCGGGATCCGACTGCACCTGGCCGGACGGGCAGGCGCATGCGACGCAGCCTTGGTCAGCGCTGTATGTGCTCTGGGGGCAACAGGTCTCGGACAGCTCGGATACGAGTCGGCCGCACATAAATCGATGGCGTCCCTTCTCGTGGTGTAGCCGATCAAGCTGGCGGAATTCCCAGGTCGCGGCCCGAATTTCCCCGGAAAAAGGCCCTGTTGGGGCTCTGTGAGCCGGGACCAGCGGCGATCGTCAGACGGCCTGCGGCAGCACGCATCGGACCGCTCCGAAGCGGAAGCGCCATTGCGTGATCGGCTACACCACGGCGGGGGACACGACCCATAAATCTGCGAGTTTTTTCTGGCCAAATCGGGATCAGATTAGCCATACCGATGCTGCAGGTAGGTGGCGGGTCCGACAGCCGAGGGCCGGCGGCCATGGTCGGTGGCTGGCAGGGGGGCGGTCGGTAGGTGCCCTCGGGATGGGCGGTGGGTGGCAGGGGTGTTTGGCGCGATGGCGGCGTCCGATTCGACGCCGACGGCGAGGAGCCGCAATGCGCCGCACTGTCCGTTCCGTTCGTATGACTTCCCCGTCTCCGCTGGAGGATGTGGATGCCGCCTTCCTGAAGTTGGCTTCCGCTCCCTGGCCCGTGCGCCTGCCTGCCCACCTGTTCACCGACCGGTCCGACGCGCTGGATCTGCCCGTGGATCAGGCCCGGGCGCGGCTGGCGCACCCGAGTACGCCGCCGCAGGTTCGGGCGCGGGTGTGGGGGGAGGTTGTGCGGCGGGCGCGTCGGGATGGGGAGCCGTGGTCGACGGTGGCGGTCGGGTTGATCGTGCCGGGGTTGCGGAGGTCTTTGTCTCGGCTGCCGCGGTTGCCGGAGGTCGACTGGGCGGAGCTGGAGCAGGAGGTGCTGGTGGCTGTCGCCGGTGAGCTTGCCGTCGTGGAGGTGGACGACCCGCAGATCGCGCTGCAGCTGGTGCGCGCCGGTGACCGGGTGGCGCACCGGCTGGTGTATGCCGCGCGTCAGTCGCGCCGGAGCCCCGTGGTGCCGCTGGAGGAGTCGACGGAAGGTACGCCGTGCCTGCCGCCGACGGGTGGGATCGCCCATGCCTACGCCAAGCTTCGGCGGGCGGTGGATGCCGGTGTGCTCGACGAGGACGAGGTGGAGTTGATCGCCCGCACCCGCCTGGACGGAGTGCGCATGCCGGTGTGTGCGCAAGAGGCGGGCGTCAGCGCCCGTCAGCTGTATCGCAGGCGCGCTGATGCCGAGCGGCGTTTGCTGAATGCGCTGCGCAACCGTCTCCTGTGAGTGGCCGGGAGCGTCCGCGGTGTCGCGTGCGCCGTCCGGATTCTCCTTAACCGGATGAGGGCACCTCGGGCGCTGCTCGAGGTGCTTCTCGCTGAAGGTGCTCCGGGCCCGGGCACGTCGTCTCGTGCTGACACCCGAGCCGCCTGGCGCCACCGCGCGCTGCCGCCCTGAGGAGGTGACGCGTTGTGGCGGGCCGGCCCGGGACCGGAGCCCTTCAGCTCATGTCCGTCTCGTGGTGCGGGCCGCCTCGTGGTGTCGCGGCCTGGTTCGGCCCGGCTTCGGAGGTGCCCAGGTGCCTGTTCGCCGCTGTCTGTCGCGTCCCTTGGTCCGCCACGTGTTGCGGGCCGTGGCCATCGGCTGCTGCTTTGCCCTCTTCGTGCTCGTGCCGGCGTGTCCGGCGTGGGCGGTGGCCACCTTCCCGCAGGTGATCAACAACTGCCGCAACTGGATCATGGGAATCGCCGGTGGCACGGCCACGCTGTTCCTGACGGTGGGCGGCCTGCGCTATGTGATGGCCGGTGGCGATCCCGGCGAGGTCGAGGCGGCCAAGCGCGCGCTGCGGTCGGCCGCCCTCGGCTATGGCATCACCGCGATGGCGCCGATCATCTCCGCGGTCGTCCAGTCGATCGTGGGCGCCGGATGACCGGCCCGCGAGCCCGGTCCCGCACGGTCGGGTGGGGCGGGGTGGTGCTGTTGGCGGTACTGCTCGTTCCCGCCGGGGCGGGTGCGGCTTCGGCCGTGGTGTCGTCGCGGGTGGCGGCTCCGGCTGATCCGGTGCCCGCTCCGAGCCCGGGGCCGCGGCCCGTCCCGGAGCCCAGCCCTGCCGAGCCGCCGCCGGTCGATCCGGGGCCGGCGGTCGGTGAGCAGCCGGGCGGGGGCGTGCTGCCGCCGGCCGACTCGGACGGCGACGGGTCGTCGGGATGGCTGGGGTTCCTCAACATCCCCGGCTTGATCGCCAAGGCGCTGACCGCGTTCCTCGGTGTGCTGATCGAGCAGGCGCAGAAGCCGGTCCTGGAGGCGCTGGGCAGCACGGTGTTGTCCACGCCGGATGTGGCGGCCAATGCGGAGTTGGTGAAGTTATGGACTGCGGCGCTCGGGGCCACGGGCGCGGCGTATGTGCTGTTCGTGCTGGCCGGTGGTGTGACGGTCATGGGGTACGAGAGCGTGCAGACCCGGTACGCGCTCAAGCAGATCGCTCCGCGGCTGCTCCTCGGCATGGTCGGGTCGGCGGGTTCGCTGATGGTGATGAGCAAGTCCATCGCGCTGGCGAACGCGGGGTCGGTGGCCATCATGGGCCGGGGCGTGGACAGCAAGGGTGTCGCCCAGCAGTTGGCGAATGCCGTCACGAGGCGCTTCGTCACCGGGGATCAGACGTATCTGCTGGTGCTTCAGTTGCTGTTGCTCGTCTTGATGTTCGGGGTGCTGATCGGTTACGTGCTGCGGGTCGCGCTGATCTACGTGCTCGCGGTCGCCGCGCCGCCTGCGCTGGCCTGTTACAGCCTTCCGGCCGCCGATGGGGTGGCGAGGTTGTGGTGGCGGGCGTTCCTCGGGTGCCTTGCGATGCAGTTGGCGCAGTCCACGACGTTCATCGTGGGCCTGCGGTTGTTCTTCGCGCCCGGCAACACGATGGACGGCTTGGGCTTGCCCCGTACGTCGAGGCTGGGAAACCTGCTGGCCGGGCTGTGCTTGTTCTGGATTCTGTGGAAGATCCCCGGCTGGACCGCGCGAGTCGTCTTCCGCTCCACCCCGGTCAGTCTGCCGGGCACGCCGATGCCGCTGCGCATGCTGCGCTCGCTCGCGATCGCCTACGTGATGCGCGGCGCGTTCCGCGGCGCCGGGCGCCTCGGCCGCCCGCAGGCGGGTGGCCGGCCGGGGCCGTCACCCGGACCGGCAACGCGGCCTGGGCCTCCGCCGTCCCCGGGCGGTCGGCCTCCAGGCGGCTGTCCCGACCCGGGTGGCGGGTACTCTCCGCCTCTCGGAGGCGGAGGCGGTCCACAGGGCGGTCCGGCGAATCCAGGGGCCGGAACTGGTCCCTCCGGTCCCGCTCCTCGGCCCCGACCAACCGAGTCGGGCGGCGCGGGCAGCCCTTCGTCAGGGCCGGGGCCGTCCTCAAGCGGCGGCTCCAGCCCGCCCGTACAACGGGTCGAGCGCCCGCAGCCGCAAGGGCCGCGGGTGCGGCACCGGCAGACCGTTCTCCCCATTCCCGTACGGCGCGTACCGGCACGGTCGCCGCGTCCCGCCCAGTTGCGGCTGCCGTTGGAGACGCCGCCCGTCCGTCGCGATCGTGAGAGGTGAGCCATGTCCCAGGCGGATGACGAGGGCCTGACCGCTGCGCGTATCCCGGCCGACATCGAGCGCGAGGACCAGGTCCTTGGCCCGCTGACCGCCCGGCAGGCCGCGATCCTGGCCGTCGCCGCCCTGGTGCTGTGGCTCGGATACGTGGCGGGCCGGTCGTGGATCTCCCCACTCGCCTACGTCGCCTTGGTCGCGCCGGTCGCCGTGGTGGTCGCGGCCGTCGTGCTCGGGCGCCGCGACGGCGTGAGCATGGACCGCTTCCTCCTCGCGGCGGTCGCCTTCCGGCGGATGCCGAAGCGGCAGGTCCACGCTCCCGAAGGCGTGCCGGCTCTGCCCGCCGTGCTTCCGCCGTCCTGGGCTTCCGCGGCCGGAGCGCCCCCTGTACCGCTGGTCTTGCCGTGCCGGGAGGTGTCGGACGGTGGGGTGCTCGATCTCGGGCGGGAAGGGCAGGCGGCCCTGGCGGTGTGCGGGACCGTCAACTTCGACCTGCGCACCGGGGCCGAGCAGCAGGCCCTGACCGGTTCCTTCGCCCGGTGGCTGAACTCGCTGACCGGCCCCGTACAGATTCTGGTCCGAGCCCATCGACTGGATGTGGATCCGCTGGTCACGGCCCTTTCTGCCAGTGCCGGGTCATTGCCGCACCCCGCCCTGGAGCAGGCTGCGCTCGCGCACGCCGGCTTCCTGCACGCCCTGGCCGGTAAGCGGGACCTGCTCACCCGGCAGGTGCTGCTCGTCGCCCGTGAGCCGGCAATGCCCGGCCCTGGCCGCTCGGGCGGCGCCGGCCCCCGTGCCCGGCAGCGGCTGGCCGAGGCCGCCCGGGCCCTCGGCGCCGCCGAGATCCCGGTCACGGCGCTCGACGGTGCCGGCGTCGTGCGGGCGATCACCGCCACCGACGCCGCCGGTGCCACGCGATCGCCGACCGTGGGAGGAGCCCGATGACGTTCACCCGTCGCCTGCGCGGGCAGGCCCGTTCCCAAAACCGTGACGTCGTGTCCGCAGGAGAGTTGCTGACCGGTGCCGGTCCGGAGGCCGTGGAGGTCCACTCCCGGTTCGTGGCCGTGGGCGGTCACCTGGCGACCACCCTCATCGTCACGGGGTATCCGGCCGAGGTCATGCCCGGCTGGCTGGACCCGCTGCTGACGTACCCAGGGCGGCTGGATGTGGCCCTGCACATCGAGCCGGTCCCGAATCCGGTCGCGGCTGCGTCGCTGCGCAAGCAGCGAGCCCGGCTGGAGTCCACCCGCCGGGCCGGCTACGACCGGGGCCGTCTCGACGACCCGGACACCGAGGCCGCGGCCGCCGACGCCGCCGATCTCGCCTACCGGGTCGCCCGCGGCGAGGGCCGGCTCTTCCGCGTCGGCCTGTACCTGACCGTCCACGCCGACAGTGAGGAGCAGCTCGCCGAGGAGGTCGCCGCCGTGCGGGCGATCGCCGAGTCCTTGCTGGTCACGAGCGTTCCTGCCACCTACCGGTCACTTGCGGGATGGTTGGCGACCACGCCATTCGGGCTGGACACGCTGCGAGTGCGGCGGACGTTCGACACGACCGCGCTGGCCGCGTGCTTCCCGTTCTCCTCCCCCGACCTGCCCGCCGAGCAGGCGGCCGCTCCGGGCGGGGTGCTGTACGGGGTGAACAACGCCAGCTCCTCGCTGCTGCTGTGGGACCGGTTCGCGCAGGACAACTACAACTCCGTCACCTTGGCCCGCTCGGGATCCGGCAAGTCGTATCTGACAAAGCTGGAGATGCTGCGGCAGCTCTACACCGGCACCGACGTGGCGGTGATCGACCCGGAGGACGAGTACGTACGTCTGGCCGAGTCGGTCGGCGGCACGGTCATCCGCCTCGGCGGCGCCCACGTGCGGCTCAACCCCTTCGACCTGCCCACCGAGGAGTCCGGGGATGCGCTGACCCGGCGCGCGTTGTTCCTGCACACATTCCTGGCGGTGCTGGTCGGCGGCGACTTCTCCCCGGCCGAGCGCGCCGCACTGGACCGCGCAGTGCTCGCTGCCTACCGGACGGCCGGGATCACGGCGGACCCGCGGACCTGGCCCCGCCCCGCCCCGCTGCTCGCCGACCTGGCCGCGGCCCTGTCCGAGGACGAGTCCGCCGAGGGGCCGGCGCTGGCGGCCCGCCTGGAGCCCTTCACCACCGGCACTCACAAGCAGCTCTTCGACGGCCCCACCACGACCCGCCCCGTCGGTCACCTGGTCGTCTTCGCGCTCCGAGACCTGCCGGAAGAGGTCAGGACCGCCGGGATGCTGCTCACCCTGGACGCCGTCTGGCGCCGGGTCACCGACAGCCGCGCCGACCGCCGACGGCGCCTGGTCGTGGTGGACGAGGCCTGGCTGCTGATGCGGGAGAGCCACGGGGCCAGGTTCCTGTTCCGGATGGCGAAGGCGGCCCGCAAGCACTGGGCCGGTCTCGCCGTCGTCACCCAGGACGCCGAAGACGTGCTGGCCGGGGACCTCGGACGCGCCATCATCGCGAACTCCGCCACCCAGATCCTCATGCGGCAGGCCCCGCAGGCCCTGGACCAGGTCGCCGAAGCCTTCCACCTCTCCCGCGGCGAGAAGCAGTTCCTGCTGACCGCGCCGCGCGGCTGCGCCCTGCTCCTTTCCGGACGCACGAAGATCGCCTTCACCCCGGTCGCCTCGCCCGAGGAACACCGGCTCGTCACCACCGACCCTGCCGAACTCGCCACTGACCACGCCGGCGCCGAGGATCCACCGGACCCGTACGCGCCCCCAACGCCGACTGGGAGCACCCGGTGAACGGCGAGCAGCCCGGCGGACCGCTCGCCCGCTACCTCACCAACCCCGCGGACGTACTGGCCGACCTGACAGGCAGCGCCGCCGGTTTCCTGCTGCAGACCTGGCCGCTTCTGGCCCCAGGTGCCGCCCTGACCGGCGGCGGGCTACTGCTCGGACGCGCCGGCCTGCGGATGCGCCGCAACCGGGCGTTCGCCGCCGGCGCGCAGTGCGTGACGATCCTCGCCCCGCCCTCCGTTCCCACGGCGGGCGGCGAAGTGCTGTGGGCGCAGCTCGCCGGGCTGCTGCGCCCTTGGTGGCGGCGCCTCGGCTCCGGGCAGCCGCACCTGGGATTCGAGTACGTGTGGACCTCCGCCGGGATGACGGTCCGGTTGTGGCTGCCCGGCAGTGTCCCCACCGCCCTCGTGCGCCGCGCGGTCGAAGCCGCCTGGCCCGGCGCCCACACCACCCTCGCCCCGGCCGAGCCGCCGCTTCCCGCCGGACACGAGTGCACCGGCGGTGTGCTGCGTCTGGCCCGGCCCGAGGTGCTGCCGCTGCGCACCGACCACGACGCCGATCCGCTGCGGGCCCTGCTGCAGGCCGCCACCGGTATGAGCGAGACCGAGACCGCTGTCGTGCAGCTCCTCGTCCGTCCCGCCACCGGCTCCCGCCTGCGGAAGGCCAAGCGATCCGCTCGCCGCCTCAAATCCGGTGCCGCGCCGGGCCGGTTCGGCGCCCTGTTCGACCTGCTCACCCATAGCCCGCAGCGCGGTCCCGCCCCGGTGCTCGATCCGGCGCACGGAGCCGAGGTCCGCCAGAGCGTGGGCAAACTCTCCGGCCCACAGTGGGAGACCGTCATCCGCTACGGCACCGCCGTCGCCCCCGAGACCGAAGGATCCACGGACCGGGTGCGGGGCCGGGCCCACGCGCTGGCATCCGCGTTCGCCCTGTACGCGGCCCGGAACTGGCTTGCCCGCCGCCGCCTGCACCGCCCCGCCGCCCGCCTGGCCGGACGCGGGTTCCCTCGTCGCGGCGACCTGCTGTCCGTACCCGAACTCGCCGCGCTCGCCCACCTGCCCACCGACCCGGACGCCCCGGGCCTCGCCCGCGCGGGAGCCCGCTCCGTCCTTCCCCCGCCCCCGATCCTTCAGCCCGGCCCGGGGGTGAAACCGCTCGGCCATGCCGACACCGGCAGCCGCCGACCCGTGGGCCTCGCCGTCCCCGACGCCCGGCATCACCTGCACCTGATGGGCGCCACCGGCTCCGGCAAGTCCACCCTGATCGGCAACCTCGTCCTGGACGACGTCCGCGCCGGCCGCGGCGCCATCGTCATCGACCCCAAGGGCGACCTCGTCACCGACCTCCTCCACCGCCTCCCCGCCGCGTGCGCCGACCGCCTCGTGCTGATCGACCCGGACGACCACCACACCCCGCCCTGCCTCAACGTCCTGGAAGGGCAGGACATCGACGTCGTCGTCGACAACATCACCGGCATCTTCCGGCGGATCTTCACCGCCTTCTGGGGTCCCCGCACCGACGACGTGATGCGCGCCGCCTGCCTGACCCTGCTCCGCCACGCGGAGCGCACGAACCGCATCGTCACACTCGCGGACGTCCCCCGCCTCCTCGGCGAGCCCGCCTACCGGCTGCGCATGGTCCCCACCGTCAAGGACCCCGTCCTGCGCGGCTTCTGGACCTGGTACGAGTCACTGTCCGATCCATCCCGGGCCGCCGTCGTCGGCCCCGTGATGAACAAACTCCGCGCCTTCCTGCTGCGCTCCTTCGCCCGGCAGGCCATCGCCTCCAGCGAGTCCACCTTCCACCTCGCCGACATCCTGGACGGCGGCATCCTCCTGGCCCGCCTGCCCAAAGGCGCCCTCGGCGAGGAAACGGCCCGGCTGCTGGGCTCGTTCATCGTCGCGAAAACCTGGCAGGCCGCCTCCGCCCGCACCCGCACCCCCGAACAGCAGCGCATCGACGCCTCCCTCTACGTCGACGAATGCCACAACTTCCTCACCCTGCCGTATCCACTGGAGGACATGCTCGCCGAGGCCCGCGGCTACCGGCTCTCCCTCCACCTGGCGCACCAGCACCTCGCCCAGCTCCCTCGCGACCTGCGCGAAGGCATCTCCGCCAACGCCCGCAACAAGATCTTCTTCAACGCATCCCCGGAAGACGCCGGCGCCCTGGAGCGCCACACGCTGCCCACCCTGGCGGCCCACGACCTCGCCCACCTCGGCCCCTACCAGGCAGCAGCACACCTTCTCGCCGGCGGCGCCGAAACCGCCGCCTTCACCCTCACCACCCGCCCCCTTCCCCCGTCAGTGCCCGGCCGCGCCACCGCGCTGCGCGCCGCAGCCGCCGCCCGCGTCGGCGGCACCACCAGCCACTCCACACACCTGCCCATGTGAGGACTTCGTGACAGCCGACAACCTGGCCTACACCCCACGCGCCGCAACCCGGCGCCGCCGCCCCGCCCTGCCCGCCCGCTCCCGCATCGACCTGGCCGCCCTGTCCGCCCGGCTCACCGCACGCGACCTGTGGCTGGCCGAGATGTGCCACGAGCACACCGTCCTGACCTCCCACCACATCGCCGCCCTCGCCTTCACCAGCCACCGCTCCGCGAACCGGCGCCTGCGCACCCTGTACTTCCTCGGTCTCCTCGACGCCTTCCGGCCCCTTCGGCACAGCGGTTCCGCCCCCGAGCACTACACCCTCGGCCGCGCCGGCGCCGAGATCCTCGCCGCCTCCCGCGGCAGCGACGTCAAAGCCCTCGACTGGCGCAAGGACGCCTGCGCCCGCATCGCGTTCTCCCCCACCCTCGGCCACACCCTCGGCGTCAACACCCTCCTGACCGCCCTCGCCACCGCCCGCCCGCCCGGACACGCCTTGCCCGTATGGCTGTCCGAACGCTCAGCCGCGCGCCTGTGGGGCGACTGGATCCGGCCCGACGCCTATGGCCACTACCGCGACGGCGACAGCGATGCCCCCGTGCCGTTCTTCCTCGAGTACGACACCGGCACCGAACCACTGGCCCGCGTCGAAGCCAAACTCCCCGGCTACGCCGCCCTGGCCACCACCACCGGAACCCGCAGCGCACTCCTCATCCACACCTCGACGGCCCGCCGCGAGGCCTCCCTGCGCGCCCGCCTCGCCGACACCGCCACACGCCTCGGCCTCCCCGTCGCCACAGCCTGCGCCGACTACCTCCCCGACGCCGGCCCCGCAGGACCCGTCTGGCTCCCCCTCACCACCGGCGGCCGACGCCAACTCCTATCCCGACTCGCCCACACCTGGCCCGACCTCACCCCGGCCCTCACCGACGACGCCCTCACCCCCACACTCGCCCCGGCGGGCCGAACCGCCTTCCCCTGGCAGCCCGTCCCACCCCTGCCGCCCACCGGCCACCCGGGCTGACCCGACTGTCATGGGATCCCCCGCAGCAGCGGCAGCCGGCATCGCGGTCGGCCTGCTCGTCCTCATCCTCGCCTGCACCGCCGCCCTCGCCGGCCTCCTCACCGGCGCATCCCCCTCGGCCGCTCCCAGCCGGCACGCACTCACCGACATCCCGGCGCGCATGCTCACCCTCTACCAGCAGGCCGCCCCCGAATGCCCCGGGCTGCCCTGGACCGTGCTCGCGGCCATCGGCAAGGTCGAGAGCGACCACGGCCGCCACCCCACCATGACCTCCAGCGCCGGCGCCGTCGGACCGATGCAGTTCCTCCCGGCGACCTTCGCCGCCTACGCCCACCCGGTCCCGCCAGGCGGCCGCAACCCGCCCACCCCATGGGACCCGGTCGACGCCGTCCACGCCGCCGCCCGCCTGCTGTGCGCCAACGGTGCCCGGAACGGACGCAACCTGCACCGCTCCATCTGGCACTACAACCACTCCGACACCTACGTCGACCACGTCCTCGCCACCGCCCGCCGATACTCAGCCGCCGAACCGGCACCGACCGGCGCCGCGAGCAAAGCCGTCGCGTTCGCGCGCGCCCAACTCGGCACCCCCTACCGCTGGGGCGGCGACGGCCCCACCGAGGGCGGCTTCGACTGCTCCGGCCTCACCAAAGCCGCCTACGCCGCCGCCGGCGTCCACCTGCCCCGAGTCGCCCAGGACCAGTACAACGCCGGACCCCGCGTCCCACCGGGCGCGCCACTCCTCCCGGGCGACCTGGTGTTCTTCGGCACCGACCCCCGGCACATCACCCACGTCGGCATCTACACCGGCGCGGGCCGCATGCTCCACGCACCCCGCCCCGGCACCACCGTCCGCGAAGAGCCCTACCGCCTGTCCGGCAGCCGCTACCAGGACGCCACCCGCCCCAGCGCCGAAAGCGCCAACAGGCAGCGGGCGGCCAGCCCGTGAGCGCCCCCGGCGGCCCGGACACCGACGGCGTCCTCGTCTTCCTCACCCGCTCCCTTGCCGCCGTCGCCGTCCTCGCCCTGCTGTTCACCGCGGTGAACGTCACCCTCTTCGCCACCGACCACGGCGTTCCCTGGCCAATCGCACTGCTCCTGGACCCCATGGTCGCGCTCGCGCTGGCCGCGGTGCTCCTCGCCGACGCCCGGCTCACCACCTGGGGACTGCACCCGCCCGGCTGGTCCACCGCACTTCGATGGTTCACCGGGTGCACCGCCACCCTGATGAACACCTGGACCTCGCTCTGGCCCGACGGCCACGTCGGCTGGCCCCGCCACGCGGACCCGGCCGGCGTGCTCCTGCACGCAGTCCCACCAGTGCTCCTCATCCTGCTCACCGAAACGGTCGCCGCCTACCGCCGCGCCCTCGCGGACCACGCCACGCGCGCACCTCGCGGCGCCGTACCGCGCACCCGCCCATCTGCACCCGCGGCTGATCCGCACCCGCGCCCAGCCGCCCCCGCACCCGAACCGGAACCGCCCCGGCCCACGGACTCCGACCTGTTCTCCCGCGCACTGGACCTGGACACGGCGCACCTGGCTCACACCGGACGCCCCCTCAGCATCCGCGCACTGCGCCAGCACCTGCACCTCGGCCAACCTCGGGCTCGTGATCTCCGCATGCGCCTGGACGCCCACCACGCCCGCGACCACGACGCACCCGCACCCGCACCCGCACCCGCACCCGCACCCGACATCGTTCCTGGTCGGGAGCACCGACCCGCTTGACTTACCGCCCGTACAGAGCGTCCATGGTGGTCCGCCCGCGGAACCAGCGCAGCGCACGCGCCACGGGCACCCGCGACCACCCCGTCGCACCCCGGCCGGGGACCCCCATCACGCATCCGCACCACTCATGGGAGGCCCCACCATGTCCATGAACCAGACGCCTACACCCGCCGATCCCGCGACCCTGACCGGCGCACGCGCCGCCGTCTGGACCGCACTGAAAACCCACCCCGGCGAAACCGTCGCCGCCCTCGCAGCGGCCGCCGCCATCGGCCGCTCGACCGCAGGAAAGGCCCTCGTCACCCTCGAACAAGACGGCCTCACCCGCCGCGACCCCGGCGAAACCGTCAACGGCCACCGAACTCCCGACCGTTGGCACCCCGCCCCGCCCGCACCCGCCAGTGCCGCCACGACGCTCACTGACCCCGACACGGCCAACGAACCCCCGGCGGGGACAGCGCCGAGCGACGACCCGGCGGTCCCCATGCCGGAGAACCACCCCGCCAACGTGACTGCCAAGACGACGTCACCGAGCGAGACACCCTCGCCGGAGACCGTAGAGGGGCCACCCACCACGCTCGAACCGCAGCGTCCGATCCTGACCACCGTCGCGGGCGGAAAGAAGCGACTCGCCCCCGGCTCCCTGCGCCAGCTGGTCACCGACCACCTGCGCGCCCACCCCGGACAGGCCTTCACCGCAACCGCCATCAGCCGAAGGATCGACAAAAGCTCCGGAGCCATCGCCAACGCTCTGGACAGGCTGGTCGCACAGGGCATCGCTGAACAAGTGACCGCCAAGCCCCGTACCTACAGGCTGAACTCTGCCTTCGAGGCAGACGAGTAGGCGGACAACCCGGTGGGCGGACACCTCGCACAGATGTCCGCCCACCGGGCCAGCTGCACACGATCGAGGGGCGGTCCCAGGAAGACCGCCCCTGACGGGCACAGCTCACTGCACTTACCGCGCAGCCTTCTGATCAAGCAAAACGCCGAAGCCCTACTGCAGCACTGAAGGCGATCGTGGTTGAGGTTCCGCAGCTCCAGCGAGCTGGCCCCACGTCCTCCACAACAAGCAATCAAGCCGTTCGGGGCGGCTGCCACTTACGAAAAAACCGGACGTTCTCGGCGCCAGAGTCGAGTCGCTCCAGCAGCGGCTCGCTTTCGACACCGAACTCTTCGAGGCTGAGGCGAATCTTCATCGCCTGACCCTTGCTCATGCGGAGCTTGCCGGGCCGGAGGACCTCCCGCAGCGCCCTGTCAAGATCGATCTCTCCGCCGTCGACGCGG
>NZ_JBYIQP010000160.1:0-4712 GCF_057707665.1 Actinacidiphila sp. bgisy167
CTGGTGATCACACCCGGGTGACAAGACGAACACCGGGTGGAGAACGCGCAGTTGCGCAGATGCGAAGCCGCAGCTCGGGCGGAGGGCGCCGAAGTGCCCGACGCGGTCCCGTTTCCCGGTGGAAGGGCTGCTTCGTGCGGCCATGAGACCCCCGCCGCATATGCCCCGCGCATGCACCCGACCACGAAGGCCGCCGCTTCGCCGCCCATCGGGTGCGCACGAGCTCCGTCCACAGCACCGATCGCCGGAACAATGCATTGCAGACGATGCGCTACATGATGATTCCGCTGTGTCGTCGCCATGGAACCGCGGGGGCGCCACTACGCACCGTCCCCGGCAGCCGACCGGAACGACGGACGGCGAGGCCGGCTGTCTTGACAGGGCGGACGTGGAACTCGGTGCGCGCGTCGCCGCCCGCGTGGGCCGATCTGCCGGCGATCAAGCGGCAGCCCCGCCAGGACCTGCTCGCCGGGCTGACCGCCGCCGTGGCGGCGTTGCCACTCGCGCTCGCGTGTTTCCTCCGGGCATCGGCGCGGACGCCGGTCTGGCCACCGCGGTGGCGGCCGGGACGCCGGCGGCCCTGTTCGCGGATCGGATGCGCAGGTCTCCCGGCCGACCGGGGCGATGACCGTGGTGCCGGTCGCCTGGTCCCCGTCGACCCGGCGAGCGCCACCGGACTGCGGCGAACGCCGGACAACGCTGTCTTGCCGGTCGCCTCGGCGGCGCGCCGCCGGGCGGCGCGATGTACGAGGGGTTCGTGAGAGCCGTCACGGCCGCGAGCGGCGCCCCGGTGCTCATCGCCGTGCGCATGTGTCAGTACCGGCGCGCGGGCGCGCCATGGTCGCTCTGCCGCCCGCGGCGTCCGGCGGGCCGCTCACTTGGGGGCGTGCTGCCCCAGGTAGAACAGCAGAGTGATGAAACCCGCGATGAAGTGGGTGATGAAGACGTAGACGAGGACGCGCAGCAGCACCGCCCGCTGCTTGTACCTGTCACCGCTGGAATCCGTGCGCGGGCCTCTCCGACGGCTCATGCGCCACCGCCGGTCCCGCCGCCCGCGCGGACGGCGGCGCCTCCCTCACTCTGCTTCAGTTCCGTCAGCAGATCCTGCTGCCCGGTCAGCAGATCGGTGAGGATGCGGCGGGCGGCCCGGAGCAGTTCCGCGACGTCGCCGCCCGCGAGCTCGTACACCACGGTGGAGCCGGTGCGCGTGGCGCTCACGATGCCGGACCGGCGCAGCACGGCGAGCTGCTGGGAGAGACTGGACGGCTCGATCTCCATCGCGTTGAGGAGCTCCCGCACCGGCCTGGGGCCGTCCTGCAGGAGTTCCAGCACGCGGATGCGCACGGGATGCCCGAGCATGCGGAAGAACTCCGCCTTGGCCTGGTAGAGCGGAACCTGCACTCGGACCACCCGCGCTCTAGTGGTTTCACCAATTGAAGAACTCTGCAATCCTAACCCAGGGTGATCGTCGGCCCGACCCGCCGCCCGGGTGAAGGGCTGCCCGCAGCACCGCATCGGAGAAAGTGAGCATCCTGTGACCGACGACGACCGCATGGGTCCGCCGCTGCGCGGGGGCGAGCGCGAGACGCTCCGGGCCTTCCTCGACTACCACCGCGCCACCTTGGCCATGAAGTGCCGGGGGCTGTCGGACGAGGAACTGCGGCAGCAGTCGATGCCTCCGTCCACACTGTCGCTGCTCGGGCTCGTCCGGCACATGGCGGAGGTGGAACGCGCCTGGTTCCGCCGGGTGTTCCAGGACAACGACGCGCCCATGGTGTGGTCCGAGGAGATCGACTTCCAGGCGGCCTACGACGCGAGCAGGTCCACCCGCGCCGAGGCCTTCGCGGCCTGGGAGGCCGAGGTGGCGAACTCCCGGCGGATCGAGGAGGCGGCCGACTCCCTGGACGCGACCGGGCACCAGCCCCGCTGGGGTGAGGACGTCTCCCTGCGGATGGTCATGGTGCATGTGCTCCTGGAGTACGGCCGCCACAACGGGCACGCGGACTTCCTGCGCGAGGGCGTCGACGGCACCGTCGGCGCCTGACCGCCCGCTCGCGGTGCGGCGCGGCGCGGCCTCGGCGGATGCCGGCCCCGGGGGACGTCGCCCCGCGGCCCCGGGGTGGCCGATCCCACGGGGGCCGGGGACGCTGGGCGTACGGGAAGCGAAGCCCGTGGACAGACCGAGGTGATCACCGATGGCGGACTCGAGCGCGAACCACCCGGGGCTGATCGTCCCGGTCGGGCAGGTCGAACCCGTACCGCGTCGCATCCGCGCGATGGTCGGGAGCCGTACCGTCCTCGACACCCGGCGTGCCATGTACGTGTGGGAGTGGCCCGGCTATCCGCAGTACAGCATCCCTATGGAGGACCTGACCGGTGCGGTGCTCACCGACGACGGCCGGGCCGGCCGGCTGGGCCCCGGACCGGCGCGCCGCCACTCGCTGCACGTCGGGTCCGAGGTCCGCGAGGGCGCGGCCTGGGTGTGGGACGAGGGAGCCCCGGACCGGCTCCTGGGCACGGCACGCTTCCGCTGGGAAGCCCTCGACGCCTGGTACGAGGAGGACGAGCAGGTCTTCGTCCACCCCCGCAGCCCGTACTCCCGGGTGGACGCCCTGCGCTCCTCGAGCAGCGTCCGCGTGGAGGTCGAGGGCACCGTGCTGGCCGACGCCCCGCACGCGGTGACCCTGTTCGAGACGGGCCTGCCGACGCGCTACTACATCGAGCGCGTGCACGTCGACTGGAGCAGACTGCGCCCCACGGACACCGTCACGAGTTGCCCGTACAAGGGCACGACCAGCGGCTACTGGTCGTTCGACGGCGACGGCGCCACCCACGAGGACATCGCCTGGGCGTACGACTTCCCCACGGCGGCGTGCGCCCCCGTCGCGGGCATGATCGCGTTCTACAACGAGCGCGTCGACCTGTACGTCGACGGGACACCGCTCCGCCGCCCCGCCGCGATGTCACGAGACGCATGGGAGCGGCGTCGCCTCGGACAGCCCTGAGACGCATCGCACACCGGACACGGAGGGCGGCCGCGCCGCCTGTCCGCGCGGCCTCTTAGGCTGGCCGCATGTCTCAGCGGGTCGAAGTCGTGCAGTTGCTGGTGTCGCCGGCGCACCGGTACATGGGGCGGCCGTCGGAAGGGCCGTCGCCTGCGCCGGCCGGGGAGCTGGTGAGCAGTGCCGAGGTGCGCAGCGGCCTGGGGCTCGTGGGCGACCGCTACTACGCGCGGCCGGCCCATCGCGACGCCGCCGTGACGCTCATGGGGGCCGAGAACCTCCCGTCGGACATCGGCTCGGACACGGACCTGCGGCACACCCGCCGCAATGTGCTGCTCCGCGGCGTGGACATCGACGCGTACGTGGGCGTCACCGTGGCTCTGGACACCGGCTCCGGGCCCGTCCTGTTCGCCGTGCGGCGCCCGGCCCGGCCCTGCGCCTGGATGGACGCCGTCATCGGTCCCGGGGCGCAGCGCGCGCTGCGCGGCAAGGGCGGAGTGCGGTGCACACCGCTGAGCGACGGCGTGCTCACCCTGGGTCCGGCGGACTTCCGGGTCCTGGAGGATGCGAAGGAGACGTCGTAGCGGGGGCCTGACCCGTACGGCGCGGACGGATGGGAACCGGATCGCCCGGCGCCGCGTCATCGGTACGTGCGATCACTGTGGCGGGCGGGGCAGCAGGCGGAGGACGAGGGAGCGGGGCCCGCGCGGGCGGGCGTGGCGCCGGCCGGTCGCGGATGGCGCGGCCGGCGGCGGGGGGACGGGGTCCTCGCGGCGCTCCCCCTCCTGCTCGCGTCGCTGATCGTCGGCCACGGCGCGGTGCCGAACGGCCCGGGCCGGCTGGGGAGCCTCTTGGAGACGTTCCTGCCGTGGCTGGGTCTGGGCGTCCCGCTGCTGGCGGGCCTGGCCCTGCTGCGGCGCTCGGGGGTCGGGCTGTGCTCGCCGCTGGTGGCGGCCGCGGTGTGGTTCGCGGTCTTCGGGTCGCCGCCGGTTCCTGACGGCGGTTCCCCGTACGACCTGGTGGTGGTGCAGCACAACGTCAGTGACACGAACGCGGACCCTCGGGGCACGGCGCGGCAACTGTCCTCCGCGGGCGGTGACGTGATCGCTCTGCAGGAGGTGACGCCGTCCCTCCTGCCGGAGTTCGGCGCCGCGTTGGGAGAGGTCTACCCGCATCACGTGTCCTTCGGAACGGTCGGGCTGTGGTCCAGGTTTCCCCTGACGGACGCACGCAGGATCGACATCCGGCCCGCGGACCTGGGCGATGACTGGGACCGCGGCCTTCGGGCGACCGCCCGGACACCGCACGGGGATGTCGCCGTGTACGTGGCCCACCTGCCCTCGCTCCGGCTCGGCCCGAGCGGGTTCGGCTCCGCCAGGCGGGACGAGAGCGCTGCCCTGCTCGGCGCCGCCCTCGCGGCCGAGCGGCTGGACCGGGTGGTCCTGGCCGGCGACCTCAACGGCACGCTCGACGACCGCGGGCTCGCCCCGCTGACCTCGCGGCTGAACACCCCGGAGTCCGGGCTCGCGTTCAGCTGGCCCCAGCGGTTCCCCCTGGCCCGGATCGACCAGGTCCTGGCACGCTCCGCGAAGGTCCTGAACGTACGGACGCTGCCTGCGACCGGGAGCGACCACCTGCCCCTCGCCGCCCGCATCCGCTTCTGAGCCGGACAAGCGAACGGCATACCACGTCGGCGAGCTGACAAGTCAT
>NZ_JBYIQP010000161.1:0-4603 GCF_057707665.1 Actinacidiphila sp. bgisy167
CCGTGCCGTGGGGGAACGTGGGAGGGGCGGCGCCGTCCGGCGCCGCCCCTCGTCCGCGCGCGGTCAGAGGACCTTGGAGAGGAAGGCCTTGGTGCGGTCGTGCTGCGGGTCGGTGAGCACGTCGCGCGGGTGGCCGGACTCCACGACGACACCGTCGTCCATGAAGACCAGGGCGTCGCCGACCTCGCGCGCGAAGCCCATCTCGTGCGTGACGACGATCATCGTCATGCCGTCCTCCGCCAGACCCCGCATGACGTCCAGGACGTCGCCGACCAGCTCCGGGTCGAGCGCGGAGGTGGGCTCGTCGAAGAGCATCAGTTTCGGCTCCATCGCCAGCGCGCGGGCGATGGCCACCCGCTGCTGCTGGCCACCGGAGAGCTGGGCGGGGTAGTGCCCGGCCTTGTCGCGCAGGCCGACCCGGTCCAGCAGGCGCGTCGCCCGCTCGCGGACGACGGCTTTGGCCTCGCCCCTCACCATGACCGGGGCCTCCATGACGTTCTCGATGGCCGTCATGTGCGGGAAGAGATTGAAGCGCTGGAACACCATGCCGATGTCCCGGCGCTGGGCGGCCACTTCCCTGTCTTTGAGCTCGTACAGCTTGTCGCCCTTTTGGCGGTAGCCGACAAGATGGCCGTCCACCCACAGGCGGCCCGCGCTGATCTTCTCGAGGTGGTTGATGCACCGCAGGAACGTGGACTTGCCGGAGCCGGACGGCCCGATCAGGCAGAACACCTCACGTGGGGCGACCTCTAGGTCGATGCCCTTGAGGATGTGGGCCGCGCCGAAGGACTTGTGGACGCCCTCCGCCTTGACCATGGGGCCACCGGGAATGCCCATGTTGAAGTCGGTCATCGGGCCACCTCCGGGCGGCGGAAGGAGGTGAGGTTCGCCCTGAGCCGCTGCCACGGCGTGGGCGGCAGATTGCGTGTGGAACCGCGGGCGTACCGGCGCTCCAGGTAGTACTGGCCGACGCTGAACACTGTGGTGAGGATCAGGTACCAGACCGAGGCGACGAACAGCATCTCCATGACCGCGAGCGTGGTGCTGGAGATGTCGTTTGCCCGCTTCAGGAGCTCGTTGAACTGGACGGCGTAGGCCAGCGACGAGGTCTTGAGCATGTTGATGAACTCGTTGCCGGTCGGAGGCACGATAACGCGCATCGCCTGGGGCAGGACGACCCGGCGCAGAGTCTGTCCCTTGGACATGCCCAGGGCATGCGACGCCTCGGTCTGGCCCTCGTCGACGGACTGGATGCCCGCCCGGACGATCTCGGACATGTAGGCGGCCTCGTTCAGACCCAACCCCAGCAACGCGGCCAGGAACGGGGTCATGACCTGGTTCATCTCGTCCTTGTAGAACCCGAGGTTCAGAACCGGGAAGATCAGGGCGAGGTTGTACCAGATCAGGAGCTGGACGTACACCGGCGTGCCACGGAACAGCCAGACGTACAGCCAGCCGACCGTGCTGGTGACCGGGTTGTCCGACATGCGCATGATGGCGAGCACGACCCCGAGTACCAGGCCGACCACCATCGCCAGGACCGAGATGTAGAGCGTGTGCCAGGCGCCGGACAGGATGGTCCCGTCCGTGAGGTAGTCCGGGATGATGCCGTAGTTGATGTTCGCGTTGGAGAACGCGATACCTATGAGCACCAGCACGGCGATGACGAGCACGGCCGAGATCCAGCGGCCGTAGTGGCGCACCGGAACCGCCTTGATGGCGTGTGGAGCACCTCCGGCGGCGGCCGCCGAGGCGGTTCCGGTGCCCCTGGGTGGGTTGCCGCCCGGCGCCTTGTCGGTTTTGTCAGTCACGATGACTGCCCTTCAGCGGAACGTGGGGCTCAGGAACCGCCATTGACCGTCGCGGAGGTCACCGCGCCGTCAGTGACATTCCACTTCTCGAGGATCTTGGTGTACTCGCCGTTCTTGATGATCGCGTCCAGGGCTTCCTTGAGCGCGTCGCGCAGTTCGGTGTTCTGCTTGGTCACACCGATGCCGTACGGGCCCGCCCCGATCTGGTCGCCGACGACCTCGAAGTCCTTGCCGCCGCCGGAGGTCTGCGCGTTGTACGAGGCCACCGGGAAGTCATTGAGGTCGGCGGCCGACGCGCCCTGCTTGAGGCGGAGCAGCGCCTCGGGGTCGGTGTCGAAGGTCTGCAGGGTGAGCTTGCCCTTGCCGTCGGCCTGGCACTTCTTGGCCTGGTCCTTGGCGATGCCCTCGGAGGTGGTGCCCTGCTGGAGCGCGACGGTCTTGCCGCAGAGGTCGTCCAGGGACTTGATGCCCTTGGGGTTGCCCTTCTGGACCAGGATCGACGTGCCGGCGGTGAAGTAGTCGACGAAGTCGATGCCCTCGCCGACCGTCTTGCCGGTGTCGGAGTCGACGCCGTTCTGGCGGTCCTTGGTGTCGTTCATCGCCGACATGATCATGTCGAAGCGCTTGGACTGCAGACCCACGATGAGCTGGGCGAACTTGCCGTTCTGGAACTCGACCTTCACACCGAGCTGCTTGCTCAGGGCGTCGGCGATGTCGGGGTCGATGCCGACCGCCTTGCCGTCCTTGTAGTACTCCACCGGGGCGTACGCGATGTCGGAGCCGACCTTGAGCACGCCCGCCGACTGCACCGACTTCGGGAGCTTGTCGAAGAGGGGCGCCTTGGACGCGTTGCTCGACGCGGACGAGGAGCCGCCCTTGTCCGTCTGGTCGCCGCAGCCGGTGAGGACGAGGGCGCCTGCGACCGCGATCGCGCCGACCGCGGCGAAGCGGGTGGTCACGGTCGCGCGACGGGTGGTACGTGCGGTCATTGCTGGTTCCTCCTGCGGGGAATCCTGGGAGCAGCCGGTCTTCGGGTGCACACGTTCGGGTGTCGCTTACGTGTGTGATCTCCGCATCTTGCCATCCGGACACGCACTCTTGGGTGTCCGGATGTGTCAAAATCGCATAACGGGCGATCCCCTTGTCCTCACCGGGCCGCTACACCAAGGCCGATCGCGGTGGGGCCGTACCGCGACGTTGCGTGCATCACGTTTCTTGTCCCGCTATGCGGACGACTTGTCGCGTCGTGACCGGACGTTCCGGATGTGCGACGCCGCGCCGCGGCGCACAGACTCCTCAGCGGAGAGCGTCTTCCCGCAGCGCGGACCCTCACCCCCATCGGGGCCCCTCGGCGTGCGTGCGGCGCGCCCGGCCTCCGTGGCGCCCGGGACCACTCACGTCCGGGTGTACGGAAGCCGAGCCCGGCTATCCCCTGGCGCGGGGGGTAGTACCCTCAACAACAATTCGGACAAAGGGGTCAACAGTGGCAGCGGAGATTGTCAATCCTCGCACCAGCGGCAGCGAGGGCACCGGGAGCGGTGACGGCCTCGCACACGCGGACACCGACGGCGACGGCCCGGAAAGCCCCGTGGACCCGGTCTTCGCCCTGCACCGCGGCGGCAAGATGGAGATGACCGCCACCGTCCCGGTGCGCGACGCCGACGACCTGTCGATGGCCTACACCCCGGGCGTCGCCCGTGTCTGCACCGCGATCGCCGACCGGCCCGAGCTGGTCCACGACTACACGTGGACGTCCCAGGTCGTGGCCGTGGTCACGGACGGAACGGCGGTGCTGGGCCTCGGCGACATCGGCCCGCAGGCCTCCCTGCCGGTGATGGAGGGCAAGGCGATCCTCTTCAAGCAGTTCGGCGGCGTGGACGCCGTGCCGATCGCGCTCGCCACCACTGACGTGGACGAGATCGTCGAGACCGTCGTGCGCCTCGCCCCCTCCTTCGGCGGGGTGAACCTCGAGGACATCTCCGCCCCCCGCTGCTTCGAGATCGAGCGCAGGCTGCAGGAGCGCCTGGACATCCCGGTCTTCCACGACGACCAGCACGGCACGGCCGTCGTCACCCTCGCCGCGCTGCGCAACGCCACCCGTCTGACCGGCCGGGCGCTGGGCGAGCTGCGGGCGGTGATCTCCGGGGCGGGCGCCGCCGGCGTCGCCATCGCCAAGATCCTCGTCGAGGCGGGCATCGGGGACGTCGCCGTCACCGACCGCAAGGGTGTGGTGCACGCGGGCCGGGACGACCTGAACCCCTCCAAGCGCGAGCTCACCGCCTACACCAACAAGGCCGGGCTCAGCGGGACGCTGGAGGAGGCGCTCGCCGGCGCGGACGTCTTCATCGGCGTCTCCGGCGGCATGGTGTCGGAGGAGGCCGTCGCCACCATGGCGAAGGGCTGCTTCATCTTCGCGATGGCCAACCCCACGCCGGAGATCCACCCCGACGTGGCGCACAAGTACGCGGCCGTCGTCGCCACCGGGCGCAGCGACTTCCCCAACCAGATCAACAACGTGCTCGCCTTCCCCGGCATCTTCTCGGGCGCACTGCAGGTGCGGGCCTCCCGGATCACCGAGGGCATGAAGATCGCCGCGGCCGAGGCGCTGGCCGCGGTCGTGGACGGCGAGCTCGCCGCCGACTGCGTGATCCCCTCGCCCTTCGACGACCGCGTGGCCCCCGCGGTCGCCGCCGCCGTCGCCGCGGCCGCCCGCGCCGAGGGCGTCGCCCGGCGCTGAGCGCCGCCGAGGCGCGCATCCCACGCCGACGCGTGGCGCTGTTCCCCCCCCCTGT
>NZ_JBYIQP010000162.1:0-4305 GCF_057707665.1 Actinacidiphila sp. bgisy167
CGGCGACAGATGCCGCGCGTCCCCCACCAGATCGCTCACACATCACCAACGACCCAGAACCCCAACCGTTTCGGCTCAATAAGTGAACGAGGCCGAGCAGGAACCGAGTCCGCCCATGATGGTGGAGAACGTCTTTGACCACTGGAGTCACCAGGGGGAACCCGCAACATGACCGGCACTACGGAGGCCCTTGACGGATCGGCTGCAGTCGACGCAGCACGAAGCGTCACGCGCCCGTTCTACGTATACGCTGTGCTCTCCAACTCGCTTTTCCAGCGCGGCGTATTCGTCATCTTCCTTTATCAGCAAGGCTTCTCCGCTGGGCAGGTGGCCCTCCTCCAAACACTGCTCTTCCTGGTCAGCGGACTTGCGGAGTTGCCGACGGGAATCATCGCCGACCGGATCGGCAGGCGCGCCAGCATCGTGATCGGCCAGGTACTGGTGGCCGGATGCCTACTTGGTCAGGTGACGACCTCCAACTACTGGCTGTTCTTGGCGCTGTTCATTGGCCATGGCGTGGGCCTGGCATGCGTATCCGGTTCGGACACCGCCCTGCTGTACGACCTGCTCGTGCGCCGTGGTGCAACGAGCGGCTACGTCAAGATCAGATCCCGGTTCACCATGCTGGGGACGGTCACCTCGGGGGTCGCCATCATCCTCGGCGGCCAACTGCAGCAGTTCTCCTGGGGAATCGTCTACGCCGGTTCGGCGTCGTGCCTCGTCCTGGCCGTGGTGGTGCTGATGGCACGGGTGCCCGAGATCCGCGGGGCGGACGCGGTGGACGAACAGGACGGAGCCGAGAAGGAGCACGGCGACACCACGGCATGGCGGGCGATGCTTCGGGTCGCCACGCCGGCGCTCGTGACGCTCGTCGTGGTGTCCGGACTGATGCACGCGACGTTGACGCCGTACATCATCTTCACGCAGAAGACGCTCTCCGATCAGGGAGCAAGCACCGCACTGGTCAGCGTGGTCATCTCGGCGGGATTCTTCATCGGCGGACTCACTCCCCTCCTGTCAGACCGCGCCAACCGGCGCATCGGGTACCGGGTCATCGCCCCCGTGTCCCTCCTGGCGCTCGCCGTGGCCCTCGGCCTGACCGGCCTCGGCCTCGTCTGGGTCACCATCGCCGCGTTCCTGATCCTGGTCGGAGTTCCCGAGATCACTGCCGTGCTCGTGGACAACGTGTTCAACGAGGCGGTGCCGTCGCGCCACCGGGCGAGCCTGCTGTCGATGATCGCGTTCGTGGAGTCGGTGCTCATCGGCATCGGCTATCTCGTCCTCGGCGCACTCATGGACGGGCTGGGCTCCAGCGTGGGCATGGCCGTCTACGCCGCGGTCCCCCTGCTGGCGTGTCTCCTGTGGCTCCCGGTGCTCATCCGGGGAACGCGGGTAACCACCGGGAGCGAGGAGGCCGCCAGCCCGAAGGAACCTGAAACAGCCCGTCTCGGACAACGCCCCTGATCGATGAGGAGCCGAAGTGGAACTGATGCAGATCGGGCACAAACAACCGGTGCCGGATCTCACCCCGCCGGTCGTGAACGAGGACGCCCTTTCGGTTGCGCTGGTCTGCATGCCCTGGGCCGTGGTCGACATGCCCTCCCTGGCGCTGAGCACGATCGCCCCGTTGTTCGAGCGGCGCGGAGAGGTCGAGAAGCTCGACGTCGTCTACGGCAACATCTGGTGGCTCGACCACCTGGTCCGGGAGGCGGGCCTCGAACGCGGGCACTACGAGCTGATAGTCGACGCCGAAGTGTTCGGGGTCGGCGAATGGGTCTTCTCCAGCTATTTCCGCCCCGGTGTCGACCCGCGCCACACGAGCTTCTACGACCTCGTGCGCGACAGCGAGAACGTCGACGCCTACTGTGCGATGTTCCGCGCGGCACCCGCCTTCATCGAGGAGCTGGCCCGGGATCTCGTGGCATCGGACGCCGATGTCCTGGGGCTAACGACGACCTTCGATCAGAACATCGCCTCGTTCGCGCTCGCGCACCGCGTCAAGGAGCTGCGGCCGGACGTCGTGACGATCCTCGGCGGGGCGAACTGCGACGGCGTCCAGGGCACGGCGGTCCACCCGCCCGGAGTTCGACTACGTGATCCGAGGGGAGGCGGAGCACTCAATCGCGCCGCTCATCGCCCACATCGCGGCATGCCGCAGCGGTGAAGGGGAAGAAGGACGACGGACTGCTGCGTGCCGTGCCCGGCCTGTGCTGGCGGTCCGACGTCGACGGAGTCACGGTCAGCAACCCCATCGGGCGGACGCCCGTCTCCATGAACGTAGTGCCGGAACCCACCTACGATCACTACTTCCGCGATCTGGGGAAGTCTCCGGCCGCTCCGTTCATCGACGTCACGATTCCACTGGAGGCCAGCCGCGGTTGCTGGTGGGGCGCGAAGCACGCAGCTGCAGCCGGGTGTCGAGAGCCTCTGCACGCCCATCCTGCGCATCATGCGCAAGGGGGTGACCGGGTGGCAGAACGTGCGGTTCCTGCGGGACTGCGCCACCTGCAGGATCTATCCGTCGTGGAACATCCTCGTGGGCTTCCCCGGGAGCAGGACAGCGACTACGCGGCGCTGATCGATTCGATCCCGTCCCTCCACCACCTGACGCCGCCCGCCGGGCCGCTCCCGATCAAACTGGAACGCTTCAGCCCCTATTTCGACGATCCCGCACTCGGTCTCCAGGCCATCGGCCCCTCGCTCAACCTGGTGAGCGCTTACGAGGGGGTGGCGGACGCCCTCGACGACCTTGTCTACGTGTTCGAGTCCGAGCCCGCCGGCATCTCCCCCGCGACGAGCGAGTTGTTGCGCGAAGCGATCGCGAACTGGCAGGCCACCGCATCGGTGTCCCGGCTGGTCGCCCTGCCGGCGCCGGACGACTCATTCGTCGTCATCGACGACCGGCCCGCCTGGCCCTCCCGTGAGCTGGTGCTTCGGCCGGGTCTCGAAGCCGAGGCGTGCCGTGCGCTGGCCAAGGGCAAGACGCTTCCCGCGCTCGCTTCCACGATGCGCTCGCTCGGGATCGCCGTGCGGGAAGGTCAGCTCGAAGAGCTCGTCGAGAACTGGACGGAGCTCGGCATCGTGTTCCATGAGGACTCCACCTATCTGGCGCTCGCGACGGGCTTGCGTTGGTGACGAAGCAGACTGCAGAGCGGCGGTCGAACCGCCGGAGGCTCTTCGCGCCGGTGGATCTCCACTCGGTGCGGAGCAGGGAGGACCTCGTCGCCCTGACCCGGTCGGGATACGCCGGGGTCCGGCTGACCGGTCACTTCGCCATGCCGGAGATGGGCGACGGCGAACTCGTCTCCTTGATCGCGCTGCTCCGCGACGCTCGCGGGGTCGGCCTGCGGGTCTCGTGGAGCGGCGACTGCGGCGCCCTCCGCCACCTCGACCCGCCGCGGCGGCCGGACGGCTCCTTCGCGTGGTCGGCGCAGCAGGGAGGATCCCTCGTTGTCCGGCGCGGTCCGACGTTCCTAGCCGTCGAGGACACGCGCCACGGGGAGCGCCGCCGCATCGACGTCGACCGCTCGGAACCGGCGGCGGCCGTCCTCGACGAAAGCCGCTGGGGGCGCACGCTCACCCCCGCCGAGGCGGCCAGTCTGGACGCTCTCGAATTGCACGACCTCGTCTTTCGTGCCGGCGACCATGGTGTGGGCATTGCCGTGAGACAAGGAGTCTGGTGTGTCTGAAGGCCACATCCTCTTCCGCAGGACGCTCGGCGAGCGGACCGTGCGCGAGGGCCAGGATCCGGCCGCCGCCGTCCCCATGCGCATGGGGACGGCCGGGCTGGGACTGCTCGTCAACGATCACCGCGAAGCCACCCGCATCCTGTCCGACGTCGAGACCTACGGCAGCGCGGGCGAGCTCATGGCGAGCGTTTTCGACGAGCCGGACGATTTCGCATCCGGGACGCGTCGTCCGAGGCGGTCTTCGCGGTCAACCAGACCGACGGGGAAGAGCACCGTCGCGTACGGCGCACGCCTCGGAGGGTCATCGACACCCGCGTGCGCGACGTCTTGGACCAGCTGATCCAGGATGTGCAGCACGCAGTCGAGAGCGCCCTCGTCCTGGGAAGGCTCGACGCGGTCGGGTCGATCGACGTGCCCATCGCCGACGGCGTGATGTCGCGCCTGCTCGGGCTCGACGAGAACCTCGTCTCGGCCCTGAGGACCGCGGTGTACGAGGGGATACCCGGTGCGCGAGCTCGACGAGTTTCGGCCTGACCGTGGAGCCGTCACAATACTTTGGCCATGAACGGTCTCGTCGAACTCCCGATTTGGGCTGAGTGCGCGAATTAGCCTGAGG